>CAYFVF010000047.1:0-10749 GCA_964346335.1 uncultured Hyphomicrobiaceae bacterium | reverse complement strand
CGACCATCATCGAGACCTCCACGAACAAGAAGCTGTCGGGCGAAGACGTCACCATTGGCGATGTCTGCTTCAAGCGTGACGGTGTGTTCGCCATGGAGCTTGGCGGTCCGGAAGTCGGGCGCGGCTGCGGCGGACGCGGCATCATCCACGGGTTCGAGCTTCTGGAAAAGCTTGGCTTCCACGACTGGGATTTCGACTACGTCCTGCTGGACTTCCTAGGCGACGTGGTGTGCGGCGGCTTCGGCCTGCCGATTGCGCGCGACATGTGCCAGAAGGTGATCGTGGTCGGCTCGAATGACCTGCAGTCGCTTTATGTCGCCAACAATGTCTGCTCGGCGGTGGAATATTTCCGCAAGATGGGCGGCAATGTTGGCGTTGCTGGCATGGTCATCAACAAGGATGACGGCACGGGCGAAGCACAGGCGTTCGCGCAATCCGTGGGCATACCGCTTCTCTCCGCCATCCCCGCGCATGATGAGATCCGCCGCAAGAGCGCGAATTACGAGATCATCGGCACGCCCGGCAACACCTGGGCGCCGGTGTTCGAGGAACTCGCCACCAATGTCGCGGAGGCTCCGCCGATCCATCCCACCCCGCTCAGCCACGATGATCTGCTCGGGCTGTTCAAGAGCGAGGATGTGGGCCGCGGCGTCACCCTTGAGCCGGCGACCTTCGAGGACATGTGCGGCAAGCACTACGTCGAAACGCCGTCGCTCGAAATCGTTTACGACACGGTTTGAGGGGGCGCGTCATGACGGATCGAACAACATACGACGATAGCAGCCGGCACAGCGAAGTCATCTACGACTCGACCGGCGACGTGCAGGTTGACACTGGCTCGGCCAACACCGCGCGCGACGATGCACAGGCTCCGGCCGCGACCCAGGAATCGGGCGACGGCATCGGCTGCCACGCCGGCGCGGAAGAAATGCGCAAGGCCGCCGAAGCAGCGGGCAAGAGCGAAACGCTTGAGCAGTATGCGCAGGACTACCCGGTCGGCCCGCACGACAAGCCGCAGAGCATGTGTCCGGCCTTTGGCTCCCTGCGCGTCGGTCTGCGCATGCGGCGCACGGCGACGGTGCTCAGCGGCTCGGCCTGCTGCGTCTACGGCCTGACCTTCACCTCGCATTTCTACGGGGCGCGGCGCACAGTCGGCTACGTGCCGTTCAACTCAGAAACGCTCGTGACCGGCAAGCTGTTCGAGGACATCCGCGATGCCGTGCATGACCTGGCCGATCCGGAGCAGTACGACGCGATCATCGTGACCAATCTGTGCGTTCCGACCGCCTCGGGCGTCCCGCTACGGCTGCTGCCCAACGAAATCAACGGCGTGCGCATCGTTGGCATCGACGTGCCGGGCTTCGGCGTGCCGACCCATGCCGAAGCGAAGGACGTGCTAGCCGGCGCGATGCTGGCCTACGCCCGCGGCGAGGCCGAGCAGGGCCCGGTGCAGGCGCCGCGGAACGTGGAGACCGACAAGCCCACCGTGGCGTTGATCGGGGAAATGTTCCCGGCCGACCCGATCGGGATCGGCCATCTGCTGGAGCCGCTGGGTCTGGCAGCCGGACAGGTGGTGCCCACGCGGGAGTGGCGTGAGCTGTATGCGGCGCTGGATTGCTCCGTCGCAGCGGCCATCCATCCGTTCTACACCGCCAGCATCCGGGAATTTGAGAAAGCCGGCCGTCCGGTCGTCGGCTCCGCCCCGGTCGGACATGACGGCACGGCCGACTGGCTAAAGGCCATCGGCGAGGCGTATGGTGCATCGGCTGACCAGATCGCGGCGGCGCAAAACGCCGCCCTGCCCGGCATCCGCGAGGCGCTTGCCGGCGCGCCGATCGAAGGCCGCATCACGATTTCCGGCTACGAAGGCTCGGAACTGCTGGTCGCGCGTCTGCTCGTCGAGAGCGGCGCTGATGTGCGCTATGTAGGCTCGGCCTGCCCCAAGACCGCCTGGTCCGCGCCGGACCGCGAATGGCTGGAAGCGCGCGGCATCCGCGTGCAGTTCCGCGCATCGCTGGAACAGGACGTTGCGGCGATGGAAGAGTTCGAGCCCGACCTTGCAATCGGTACAACACCGGTCGTTCAGAAGGCGAAAGAGCGCGCCACGCCGGGCCTCTACTTCACCAACCTGATCTCCGCGCGCCCGCTGATGGGCGCGGCCGGAGCCGGCTCGCTGGCCACGCTCGTGAACACGGCGATGGGCCAGAAGGAGCGGTTCGACGGCATGAAGGCCTTCTTCGAGGGTGTCGGCGAGGGCTACTCCTCCGGCGTCTGGGAAGACACGCCGAAGGACCGGCCTGAGTTCAAGAAGAAATACGCGCGTAAGCTGGCGAAAGAGATCAAGGACACGGAGGCGGTGGGATGCTGATCCTCGATCACGACCGCGCCGGTGGCTATTGGGGCTCGGTCTATGTGTTCACGGCGATCAAGGGCTTGCAGGTCGTCATCGACGGCCCTGTCGGCTGCGAGAATCTGCCAGTGACGTCGGTGTTGCATTACACCGACGCCCTGCCCCCGCACGAACTCCCGATCGTTGTCACCGGGCTGGCCGAGGAAGAGCTGGGCCGCGAGGGCACCGAAGGCTCGATGAAGCGGGCCTGGGAGACGCTGGACAAGGACCTGCCGTCTGTCGTCGTGACCGGCTCGATCGCGGAGATGATCGGCGGAGGCGTGACGCCGGAAGGCACCAGCATCAAGCGCTTCCTGCCACGCACGATCGACGAGGACCAGTGGGAAAGCGCCGACCGCGCCATGAAGTGGCTGTGGACGGAGTTCGGGCCGAAGAAGATGCCCAAGCGCCGCCCCCGCAAGGAAGGCGAGAAGCCCAAGGTCAACATCATCGGCCCGATCTACGGCACCTTCAACACGCCGTCTGACCTGGCGGAGATCCGCCGGCTGATCGAAGGGATCGGCGCGGACGTCAACATGGTGTTCCCGCTGGGCAGCCACCTCGCCGATGTCGCCAACCTAGCGCAAGCGGACGTTAATGTCTGCATGTACCGCGAGTTCGGCCGCCAACTCTGCGAAACGCTGGAAAAGCCGTTCCTGCAGGCGCCCATCGGGCTGGAGTCGACCACGCTGTTCCTGCGCAAGCTGGGTGAATTGCTGGAGATCGATCCGGAACCATTCATCGAGCGTGAGAAACACACCACGATCAAGCCGCTGTGGGATCTCTGGCGCTCGGTGACGCAGGACTTCTTCGGCACGGCGAGCTTCGGGATCGTGGCGAACGAAACCTATGCGCGCGGCGTGCGCAATTTCCTTGAGAACGACATGGGTCTGCCGTGTCACTTCTCGTATGCGCGCAGCGCAGGCCGCAAGCCGGACAACGAGGCGGTGCGCCGCTCTGTACAGAACGACACGCCGCTGATCGTGTTCGGAAGCTACAACGAGCGCATGTATCTCGCCGAGATCGGCGCGAAGGCGATGTATATCCCGGCCTCGTTCCCCGGCGCGATCATCCGCCGGCACACCGGCACGCCATTCATGGGCTATGCCGGCGCGACCTACCTCGTTCAGGAGGTCTGCAACGCGCTATTCGACGCACTGTTCCACATCCTGCCGCTCGGCACGGACATGGACAAGGCCGAGGCCACGCCGGCGCGGCTGTCGCGCAGCGACTCGCGCCCATGGGACGAGGACGCCCAGCGCCTGCTAGACGAGTACGTGGAGCGCGAGCCGTTCCTTATCCGGATTTCCGCAGCCAAGCGCCTGCGCGATCAGGCCGACAAGGATGCCCAGCTTTCCGGCGAAGCCCGAGTCACCGCCGCGCGCGTCGCCAAGGCGCTTGAGAAAGTCAAAGGAGGGCAGACGGCATGACACCCATCGCGCTAACGCAACGCCCTCATCACCGGCTTTTCGCCGCCGCTTCCGCACAACCGGGCTCGCCCGGCCAGGCTTCGCGGCCCAGCGAAAAGAAACGGACCGTATCAGCCGTCGGATCGGCGGAAACGGTCTTGGCCTGCTCGAATGCGAGCGTCCTGGGTTATCGCTTGGATAACCAGCAAAGGGAGACCTGAAAAAATGGCTTACGCAGTAAAAAGCGAGAGTGGAAAACTAACTCTCAAGCGCCAAGAAGCCAGAGAGTTCCGGCTTTTATATTGGGTATGCTTCATGGTCTTCCTTGCGATTGCCGTGGTTGCCCGGCTTTTGCCTGGCCGGCACGGTGCAAGCGATAGCGGATTGAAGGGAGTACGCCGGTCGGTTTTCGCCGAAGCGCGAGCCTCGGCCAGCACGCTTCTTCCGTTCGCATTCATGAAGTAGCCAGGCGCCGTCTTCCCACGAATTGCGGAAACGGCCCGTTTATCGTCGTCCAACAAGAAGAGAGACAGACACATGGCCGATAAATCCCTATCCGGGTTGTCTGAAGAAGAAGCCAAGGAATTCCACGGCATCTTCGTCACCAGCTTCATCATCTTCACGGTGATCGCGATCATCGCCCACTTCCTGGTCTGGCAGTGGCGCCCGTGGTTGCCGCCAGAAGGCGGATACGCCGCCCTGGCAACGGATGCGAAGCTCGCACTCAACTACGTCACCAATTACTTCGCATAAGGAGAGAAACCCATGTGGCGCATTTGGCTTTTATTTGATCCACGCCGGACACTGGTCGCGCTTTTCACGTTCCTGTTCGTGCTGGCCCTGTTGATCCATTTCATCCTGCTCAGCACGGACCGGTTCAACTGGCTCGAGGGACCGCAACCAGCCACGACGGGAGCCGTGGAAATCACGCAGCCCCATCACCTGGCGTAGTGGTCACGGTCTGCCCGGCCGCGCGGACGGTGCAAGATCCGCATGCCGCGGAGACGGCACCGCCAACAGGCCGGGCAGACCGCATCAAAGTTCATGCCGGGGTCGCACGCGCCGACGCTACTAAGCGGCAAGGCACTGCTCGACTGGGTTCCTGACCTGAGGATCGGAAAATGGCACTACTGAATTTTGAGAGAAAATATCGCGTTCGTGGAGGGACGCTCCTCGGGGGGGACTTGTTCGACTTTTGGGTCGGTCCCTTCTATGTCGGTTTCTTCGGCGTCCTGACGATATTTTTCTCGGTGCTGGGAACGCTGCTGATCATCTATGGCGCGTCACTCGGCCCAACCTGGAACATCTGGACAATCAACATCGCTCCGCCGGACCTGAGTTATGGTCTCGGCTTCGCGCCGCTAAAAGAAGGCGGGCTTTGGCAGCTCATCACGATCTGCGCCATCGGCGCGTTCGTCACATGGGCGCTGCGGCAGGCGGAAATAGCGCGCAAGCTGGGCATGGGCTATCACGTGCCGATCGCCTTCGGCGTCGCGATCTTCGCCTATGTCACGCTCGTGGTCTTCAGGCCGCTGCTGCTCGGCGCATGGGGCCACGGTTTCCCATACGGCATCTTCAGCCATCTCGATTGGGTGTCGAATGTCGGCTACCAGTACCTGCACTTCCATTACAACCCGGCTCACATGCTGGCGGTGACGTTCTTCTTCACTACCACGCTGGCGCTTTCGTTGCACGGCGGCCTGGTGCTGTCCGCGACCAACCCGCCAAAGGGTGAAACGGTCAAGACGCCGACACACGAGGATACATTCTTCCGTGACTTCATCGGCTATTCGATCGGCACTCTCGGCATCCACCGCCTCGGCCTGTTCCTCGCGCTGAATGCCGGCTTTTGGAGCGCGATCTGCATCATCATCAGCGGACCGCTTTGGACCCGCGGCTGGCCCGAGTGGTGGAACTGGTGGCTCAACCTGCCGATCTGGGCTTAAGGGGTAGGAGAGAGTTATGGCGGAATATCAGAATATCTTCACCCAGGTGCAGGTGCGCGGTCCTGCCGAATATGGCGTCCCGCTGCCTGCGGAGGACGAGCCGCGCGCCGGCAAGCCGTCCTTCCAATACCTGATCGGCAAGTTCGGCAACGCGCAGATCGGGCCGATCTATCTGGGATGGCTGGGCGTGACCTCGATCGTCTGCGGCTTCATCGCGATCGAGATCATCGGCCTGAACATGTGGGCGTCGGTCAACTGGGACCCGGTGCAGTTCGTGCGCCAGCTCCCGTGGCTCGCGCTGGAGCCGCCCGGCCCGCAGCATGGGCTATCGGTCCTGCCGCCGCTTGCCGAAGGCGGCTGGTGGCTGATCGCTGGCTTCTTCCTCACCGCCTCGATCATACTGTGGTGGGTGCGGACCTATCGCCGCGCACGGCAACTGGGGCTGGGCACTCATGTCGCATGGGCTTTCGCCGCCGCGATATGGCTTTATCTGGTCCTGGGTTTCATTCGCCCAATAATGATGGGGAGCTGGAGTCAGGCTGTGCCATTCGGCATCTTCCCGCACCTTGACTGGACTGCGGCGTTCTCGATCCGGTACGGCAATTTATTCTACAACCCGTTCCATGCCCTCTCGATTGTCTTCTTGTACGGCTCGACACTGCTGTTCGCCATGCATGGTGCGACAATCCTGGCGGTCAGCCGGTATGGCGGCGAACGCGAGATCGATCAGATTACCAACCGGGGCACTGCTGGCGAACGCGCGGCATTGTTCTGGCGCTGGACAATGGGCTTTAATGCCACGACGGAGTCCATTCACCGCTGGGCATGGTGGTTCGCTGTCCTGACACCGATCACCGGCGGCATCGGCATTCTGCTGACAGGAACCGTGGTTGACAACTGGTATCTGTGGGCCGTGAAGCACAGCTTCGCACCGGAGTACCCGCAGGTAATGCCGCCTGTCCTAGACCCGGCCGCGCAATAGGAGACATCACTCATGAAACTGGGAATCTCCATAGGCATTGTGGTCGTCGTATTTCTCACGATCGCAATGCTGTTCACGGCCGGCTGGGACCGTCCGCCGATCGTATCCGAACAGTCGGGCTACCGCGGTGTCGGCATGGAGCAGAATATCAATCCGCGGCAAGAAGCGTCACAGCGTGCGGCACAGGATGTGCCACCGGAGCCTTACCCGCTGGATTCCACTGACGGCGAGCGCGCTGGCGACTTTTACGAGAACGTCCAGGTGCTCGGCGATACCAGCGTGGATCAGTTCAACCGGCTGATGGTCGCGATCACCGAGTGGGTCGCACCCCAGGAGGAGGGCTGCAACTACTGCCACGTGCCGGGTGAAGCCCTCTCGGCGGACACGCTCTACACGAAGGTCGTCTCGCGCCGGATGCTGCAGATGAACATCCACATCAACGAGAACTGGACGCAGCACGTCGGTGATACGGGTGTCACATGCTACACCTGCCACCGTGGCCAACCCGTTCCGGCGAATATCTGGTTCGAGGACCCAAGCACGACGAACATGCAAGGCATGGCGCAGGCCCAGGCCGGCCAGAACCGGCCGGACGATACGGTCGGGCTGGCATCGCTGCCGCATGACTTCCCGGGCCAGATCGTCGAGCCGGATGCCCAAATCCGTGTGATCGGCGAGCGCGCATTGCCCACGGCGGCTGGCGGAACCTCGATCCAGCATACGGAACAGACCTATGGTCTGATGATCCATATGTCGGAATCGCTGGGCGTGAACTGCACTTACTGCCACAACTCGCGCTCCGTGGCGGAGTGGGAGCAGAGCACACCGCAACGCGTGACCGCGTGGCATGGTTTGGAGATGACACGTGATCTCAACGTTGACTATCTCATTCCGCTGCGTGACACGTATCCAGACAAACGGCTGGGTACGCTCGGGGATGCGCCGAAGGCGAACTGCGCCACGTGCCACTACGGGGTGAACAAGCCACTCTACGGGGCGCAGATGGTCAAGGACTATCCGTCGCTGACGCCTGCAAGCCAATGACATGAACCGCCGGGCTCAGAGCCTGGCGGCGCAACATGCGACAAGGCGGCGCTCACTCAACTGGGCGTCGCCTTTTTACTTTGGGGCGCAATCCGAAAAGCCTGTCCCCAACCTGATCCGGGATCCGAACCGGTTTTCGGACAAATCGCGTGGCAAGTCAGAAGGAGTAAGCCGCATCCCGACCCAATCGGAACGCATGCGGCTCTAAGCTGATAGACTTGCTGTCCGGGCAGCGTCTGCGGAGCCACGCGAGAGCCTGTTCAATAAAACTTGAATCGCCGAACAGGCTCTAACTCATTGTTTGGCCGCACCTTGGTTGCTTCACGCCCGCCTTAGGCACCGGACGCAAAACCGGGCTCCACTCGTCCTAAATATGCTCCGGAGAACGCGTTTCAGCCATCGCCAGCGGTGCTATGCGCCGGATCTCGCGCGGTGTTCGACCTCGAACTCGCGGATACATCATCGCGCAAGAACATCAGAGTTCCTATCAGCGCCGTCGCCTCGCAGTCTTCGGCCCAAGCCGGCTCGACATCGTGCGGATGCACACGGCTGGCACCATTGGTTGGATCGGGCAGCAGGCCGTCACAGACGAGCGCGACGCATGCGAGAGCCTGTTGAAATATTCTTTCCTCGGGTAAGTGCGGCGCATGACCATTGCCGTTTGAGCGCGGCGCGTCTGCGCCAAAGCCGAGATCGGCGAGCATCGCCGATGCCATCTCGCGCGCATCGTCCTCGCTGAGAGCACCAGTTTCGTCGCCGTTTTCGGGCCGGTCACGCTCAGCGCGGTTGCGCAGCGTCCAGGCCAACGCGATCAACTCTGTCTGGCTACGTTCCGGGCTGCCATGAATGATGGTTTCGGCGAACAGTTTGCGGATCAGCGACGCGGAACATGAGATCATGGCTGCCCCCAATGAAAACTGTGGCCCGTTTGCGGCCACCATGTTTGTTTTGTCCAGATGACAGTTATAAAAAGCGGACGCGATACTGACAACAATTGACTGTCAAATTTCGTTCAAAATTTATGGACGCGGGTTTTGTATACATTTGCAAAAACCGCCGGCGCCTGCAGACTGTTGGTTTATCCGCTGGTGTGATTGCCATATTTCTGGGCCTCACAAACATGCATACCAAGATTAAGCCTCCCATGACGCCGCGCAGCCACGTGCCAGGGGCCGCGCAGCGCAACCCCAGCGCGCCAATTCGTTCACGTTTCAAGCCTGTTGTGTGCTCAGCATTGTCCGTGACTGCCGCCGCATGGACAGCTTGTCCACGCAGCGGGTGTTCACAGACGCGACACTGAGCGCAAGGCTCGAGCCTGTTCGACGGGTGCCTGCTCTGATCTTGGCGCGCAACACCCACGGCATGTCATGTCGCTCAGCCGTCAGCCGCATCGCCGCGCGCGGCCGGCGGATCGCCCTGCGCGCCGTCATCGTCGGAGCTGTCGCGCATCAGCATGGCCACGACCCCGGCAACCGAGGCCACGGCCCCGAACACCTGGTTCCATTCGTTCTCGCTCAGTCCGAACAGCCCGATACCCGCCAGAAAGGCGGCAATGCCCGCATAGGTCGATGCTTCGCGTAGCCGCCTGAGAATGAATGTCATGGAAGTCTCCTCGTCTTGTGGTGTCTCCGGTGCCGGGCGTGGCGCGGGAGCGGGCCTCACGCCTTCAGCCGCGTTGACCAGCAACGACCGCGCGGCGCCATGCGCGGCCATCAGCCGGCGCGACCACCCAAGCCCGAACGTACGGAAAAGCTGGCTCAGCCGGCCGTACGCGCGCATCCGCTGGGCCATGAACTCGGTGAGAAGCGCGCAAGGGTCCGCAGAGCGCACCGCGCGCATGGTGACGGGCCCGATGATGCTATCGACCCTCACCTTCAGCGCGCTCTGCAATAGCCGCGCCGCCCGCCCCGTGCCCTGGTTTACGCCACAGTCGAACAGCGCTAGGTCGATCCCGCCAGGCATCTCGTCGCAGCGCAAAGCATCCCAGTATAGCTTGCGATAAATGGCGCGCGCGGTCTCGTGGTCGAGCGCGCGGACCTCGGCCTTCGAGACCGAACGGCCGCGATAGTTGGCCAGCGTTGCCCGCGTCACACCCATGTTCGTCGCGCCGCCCGGGTCGCTCGGGTGATCGACATAACCGCCCTCGTATTCCAGGACGTGCTGCAAGGCCGTCTGAAAGTTCGCTTTCAAGGCTGTGACCTCTCTTGAAATGAAGGCTGAGCTTGCGCTGGGCTGAAGCGCTCGGTGAACGGGACACGCTCGTCGGGATGAGCGATCTCCCATGCAGGATGCGATGCCTGCGGCGCAGGTTCATCTTCGCTGTGCCTGATTAACGCCTTCTCGAAATTCCCCGGTGCGCATCCTGTGCCAAGCGGGTAAGCTCATGAACATCTCCGTGACCGCCGCAGTATCTTGAGCCCGCGGCAAGGAAGGCGCCTCCATGACAGACCTGTATCAATGCTGGCGCCTGCCTCTGGCCGTTCTCGCCCTTGCGATGATCTTTGGCGCCACAGCGACGCCACCGGCCCATGCCCAGAACATGCAATGGACTTACTATCGCAATCTCGACGAGGATCCGTTCCGCACCCGGCTGGTGCTGATCTACGGCGTGCCCGAGACCGATAACGTGCAAGCCGTGGCCACTTGCCGGATCGGCGCCGGCGGCACATACGCGACACTGGACCTCGGCGCACCCATCGACGGCTTGCAGGCAAACCAGAACGTCGATGTCCAGTTCTCGGCGCGTGGGTTCAACCGCGTCGTCAATGCCAGCGTGATCCGTGCGCGCGAAGAAGGCCTCACCGGCGTCAGCATTCCGCTTCAGCTGGATGATGCGATTTGGCAAGCCATTCGCGCGAAGTCAGTGCTCTATTACAATCTCACCGGCTTTACGGCGGCGACACTGGACCTGAACGGCAGCAAGGGACCGACCCAGCGCTTCCTGCGGGACTGCCGGGAGATGCCGAAACCGGGGACCGC
>CAYFVF010000046.1:9616-10905 GCA_964346335.1 uncultured Hyphomicrobiaceae bacterium | reverse complement strand
GCCAGTCTCCACACGGTTCGTGAGCATCTCGAGCGCGGCGGCCACCGTGCGCTCGCGCACGACGTTGCGTCCGCAATCGCCGAAGGTGTAACGCGCAACGCTGATCTCCGCGCCCTCCGCCGTTTTCCGCCCACCACCGATGAAGACAAGGCCAACGGGCTTTTCCGCCGAGCCGCCGCCCGGCCCGGCCACGCCGGTGATGCTTGCCGCCAGATCCACCGGCGCGCGTGTCAGCACGCCTGCGGCCATCGCGCCCGCCACTTCGTGCGATACCGCGCCGTGCGTGTCGATCAGCTCCGGGTCGACGCCCAGCATTTCGGCCTTGGCGGCATTGGAATAGGTCACGAACCCGCGCTCAAACGCCGCCGATGAGCCGGGAACGGCTGTCAGATAGGCGCTCAAGAGCCCGCCGGTGCAGGATTCCGCCGTGCCGATCATCACCCCGGCGGCATGGCAGCGCTCGATGAGCTTGCGTGCCTGCTCCATGATTTCGCCGTTCAGCATGTGTCGTCTCCGCTCGCTGGCATTGACACGCTGGCGCTCGCCATGGCCGCGATGCCTTCGCCGCGCCCGGTGAAGCCAAGCCGCTCGCTCGTCGTCGCCTTGACGCTGACGCGGCCCACCGGAATTGCCAGCAGGTCGGCAATCGCCGCGCGCATGGCCTCGCGGTGCGGGCCGATCTTGGGCGCCTCACAAATGAGCGTGACATCGGCATTGATGATCCGTCCGCCGCGCTGGGCGACCTCCGCACCCGCGTGCTCAAGGAAAATGCGCGAGGCGGCCCCGCGCCACTGAGGGTCCGAGGGCGGAAACAGCGCGCCGATATCGCCCGCTCCCATCGCGCCGAGCAGCGCATCGGTGAGCGCATGCAGGCCCACGTCCGCGTCCGAGTGCCCACTCAACGCATGTGTGTGCGTGATCGGTACGCCGCACAGCCACACGCGATCGCCCGGCCCGAAGGCGTGGACATCAAAGCCCGTGCCGGTGCGGGTTTCGCTGGCTTGCGCGATCAGGCTTTCGGCCAAGGCCATGTCCTCCCGGCTGGTGATCTTCAGGTTGCGCTCCGCCCCGAGCGCGAGCGCCACCGGCAGCCCCGCCCACTCCGCGATCGCCGCGTCGTCGGTGAAAGTGGCCTCGGCATTCTCAGCGGCTTCATGGGCGCGGCGTATCATCGCGTAGTCGAAGCCTTGCGGCGTCTGCGCGCGCCAAAGCCCTGTGCGGTCGAGCGTGCCGGTAATCAGGTCATTGTCGCCGCGCTTGAGCGTGTCCGCAACCGGCACCGCCGCGAT
>CAYFVF010000046.1:0-9516 GCA_964346335.1 uncultured Hyphomicrobiaceae bacterium | reverse complement strand
AACCTTGTCGACCTGCGGGTGCGCACAAAATGCTTCCAGCGTGCGCGTGAGCATCATCTTGCCGCCAAGACGCGCATACTGCTTCGGCGGCGCGTCCGGCGTCGCGGCACGCGTGCCGCGCCCGGCGGCGACGATTAACGCGGCGGTGGTCACTATGAGCGCGCCTCCTGCGGTGTTGAAAGCACCCGCAATCTAGGAGCCGGGCCGGCGCTTGCCAACGCTTTTATGAGCCGCGGCGGCCCGCCCGCCGCACGGGCGGAACATTTGTTCTCAAAACTGCCTATTGAATGAGCGAAGGTTTAGTGTGCATAATTTGGCGTCACTTCAGGGAGACAATGCGTGACGACGGCAATCCAGATCGGCAATGTCCGGTTGCGTAACAACGTCCTGCTCGCGCCGATGTCGGGCATCACAGATTGGCCGTTCCGCGTGATGGCGCAAAGCTACGGCGCGGGGCTGGTGGTGTCCGAAATGGTGCAGGCGCAATACCTCGCCGATCAGAAGGCGGATGTCCTGCTCCGCGCGGAAGGCAGGGGCATTTCGCCGTTCGCGGTGCAACTCGCCGGGCGCGACCCGCGCTGGATGAGCGAAGCGACGCGGCTGTCTCAAGATCTTGGCGCTGATCTCATCGACATCAACTTCGGCTGCCCGGCGCGAAAGGTGACGACTGGCCTGTCGGGTTCCGCGCTGATGCGCGAGCCGAAGCTGGCGCTTTCGCTCATCGATGCCGTTGTAAGCGCATCCCGTGTGCCCGTCACGCTCAAGATGCGCATGGGCTGGGACCACAACGATCTCAACGCGCCGGACCTGGCGCGCGCGGCGTGCGATGCCGGGGTGCATATGATCACGGTTCATGGCCGCACCCGCTGCCAGTTCTACAAGGGCACGGCTGATTGGGGCTTTATCCGGCGGGTCAAGCAGGCCGTGCCGGTCCCGGTGATCGTCAACGGCGATATTTGCAGCGAAGCTGACGCGCGCGCGGCCCTTGCGGCGTCGGGTGCGGATGGCGTGATGATCGGGCGCGGCGCAATCGGGCGGCCTTGGCTGCTGGGAGAGGTGGCCTGCGCCCTAGGCGGATCACCGGTCGTATCCGAGGCCGCGCAAACCCGGGCATCCCGCGTGGTCGCCCACTATGAACAGATCCTCTCGCATTTCGGCAAGGATCTGGGTGTGCGCTGCGCGCGCAAGCATGTCGCGGGCTACATCGACAGCGCGCCCGCTCCAGAGGCCGTGCGCAACGGCTGGCGCGCGGCGCTGATGCGCGAAAGCGAGCCCTCGCGCGTGGTCGCCGGGCTGTTCGCGCTGTTTGCGGAACCTTCAGCGGAGTTGGCGGCATGACGGCACAACGTTTGGCGGACCAGGCCGGTCAGGGCGGGCGTGTCCCGCGGCGCTTCACCAATTACGAGGCGCTGTTGAACGTCATGCCCCATCCCGTGCTGGTGCTCGGCCCGGACAATGACGTGGTGTGCGCCAACTTTCCCGCCGAGGTGTTCTTCGATGCCAGCGAGACGGTGCTGCGCCGGCGGAGCGCGGAAGACCTCGTCGCGTTTTCCTGTCCGCTGATCGCGCTGATCCGCCAGGTTCGCCAGACCCGCGCGACGGTCAATGAGTATGGCGTGGACCTGACCATGCCCAACGGCGAACGGGACCGGGTGGTGGACGTGTTTGCCGCGCCGCTGCTTGAGCATGACGGGCATGTCATGGTGATGCTCCAGCAGCGCACCATGGCCCAGATGATCGAGCGCCAGCTCACCCATCGCGGCGCGGCGCGGTCCGTGTCCGGGCTGGCGGCCATCCTCGCCCACGAGATCAAGAACCCGCTTTCAGGCATCCGCGGTGCGGCGCAACTGCTGGAATCCGGCGCCCAGCCCGAGGATCAGGCGCTCGCGCAGCTGATTTGTGATGAGACGGAGCGCATCTGCGGGCTTGTGGAGCGCATGGAAGTGTTCGGCGATGAACGCCCGCAGAAGACGGAACCGATCAACATTCACGCCGTGCTCGATCATGTCATGCGCATCGCCGAGAGCGGGTTCGCGCGGCACATCAAGCTCGTGCAGGCGTATGATCCGTCGCTGCCGCCGGTACCGGGCAACCGCGACAAACTCATCCAGGCGATCCTCAACCTCGTGAAGAACGCCGCCGAAGCGATCGGCCCGGACCGCTCCGACGGCCAGATCACGCTGGCGACGGCCTTCCGGCCCGGTATCCGCCTGACACTGCCCAACTCCAACACGCGGGTCAGCCTGCCGCTGGAGATCAGCGTCTTGGACAACGGTCCGGGCGTGCCCGAAGACATCCGCAGCTATTTGTTTGATCCGTTCGTGACCACCAAGGCGAAAGGCACCGGGCTGGGCCTGGCGATGGTGGCGAAGATCGTGAATGACCATGGCGGCGTTATCGAGTGCGACACCGAGCAACGCCAGACGGCCTTTCGCATCCTCATGCCGATGCACCGCGAAGCCCGCCGCGCGCCGCAAACCGAGCCGAAAGACGAACCATGAGCTATGGCAGCATCCTGATCGCGGATGACGACGCGGGTATCCGCACGGTCGTCAATCAGGCCTTGGCCCGCGCGGGTTACAGCCCGCGGGCGACCGGCAACGCCGCGACACTTTGGAACTGGATCAATCAGGGGGAGGGCGATGTCGTCATCACCGATGTCATCATGCCCGACGAAAACGCCTTCGACCTGATCCCGCGCATCAAGAAGGTGCGGCCCGACCTGCCGATCATCGTCATGAGCGCCCAGAACACGTTCATGACGGCGATTACAGCGGCGGAACGCGGCGCTTACGAATATCTGCCCAAGCCATTCGATCTGAAGGAGCTGGTCGCGGTTGTCGCGCGCGCCATGAAGGAGCCGAAAAAGCCGGCCGCGGCCTCGGCCGAGCCCCCGGATGAGCAGCTTCCGCTGGTGGGGCGTTCCGCGGCGATGCAGGACGTCTACCGCGTCATGGCGCGGCTCACGCAGACCGACCTGACGGTTCTGATCTCCGGCGAATCCGGGACGGGCAAGGAACTGGTTGCGCGCGCTTTGCACGATTATGGCCGGCGGCGCAACGGCCCCTTCGTGGCGATCAACATGGCGGCAATCCCGCGCGAGTTGATCGAGGCGGAGCTATTCGGGCACGAGAAGGGAGCCTTTACCGGTGCGCATGCGCGATCGGTGGGCCGCTTCGCCCAGGCCGATGGCGGCACGCTGTTCCTCGACGAGATCGGGGACATGCCGATGGAAGCGCAGACCCGGCTGCTCCGGGTGCTCCAGGAAGGCGAGTACATGCCCGTCGGCGGGCGCACGTCGATCCGTACCGATGTGCGAATCGTGGCGGCAACCAACAAGTCGCTGGATTCGCAGATCGCCCAGGGGCAGTTCCGTGAAGACCTGTATTACCGGCTGAATGTCGTGCCGCTGCGGGTGCCGCCGCTGCGCGAGCGCGCCGACGATGTGCCTGATCTAGTGCAGCACTTCCTCGCGTCGGGCGAAAAGCGTGGGTTGCCGGCCAAGGCGATACAACCCGAAGCGATGGCGCTTTTGAAGCGGCACAACTGGCCTGGCAACGTGCGCGAGTTGGAAAACCTCGTGAATCGCCTGGCCGCGCTTTACGCGCAGGACGAGATCACTGCCGATATCGTCGCGGCGGAATTGCCGGGCGCGAGCCCGGCGGCCGGGGCAGGCGAGGTGGGAGACGAGGCAAGCCTGGCCGCGTTCATGGACCGCTATCTGACCGATTACTTCGCGCGGTTCGGCGAGGAGCTACCGCCCACGGGGCTTTACGAGCGCATCATCAGCGAGGTCGAGCACCCGCTGATCAGCGCGGCGCTGGCGGCCACCGGCGGCAACCAGATCAAGGCGGCGGCGCTGCTTGGCCTCAACCGCAACACCCTGCGCAAGAAGATCCGCGAGCACGACATCCGGCTGGTGCGTTCACTCGCCTGAGCGTGGCACCGCAACGGTGATTCGCCCAAAAGATGCATTGCCGTGTACGGCCGTTTAACGATACGACATTCATGCTCGGCGGGCCGAAGCGGCATATCCGCCACAATTTTTGCCGATTTCACTGGCAACGATGTTCTCAAATTGCAACATTGTTGCGTCCCAGTCATCGATTCGTCGCGTTTTTCGGTTCCTCCGTATTGAAACGGCCGCGCGGTGATTTGCACCGCAGCGGGCTTGAAAGGGTGAGGCATGATCTGCGCGTGTCACCGGCGCAGACCGGTCAGGGTCTGTGACATGGCACTTTGGACTTGCGTGTTATCGCCGCTGCGCAAGATCGCGGGCGCCGGGATCGGGGAGCGCGCATGAGCGTGGCGCGAACAGACGACGCAGGCACTGCGGTTCCCGCCGGCGGGTCGCCGGGCCAGAGCAGCGGCTTGGCCGGACGGCGCATCGGTTTGGCGGTGGTGTGTCTTGCGCTCCTGTCGGGCATCTCGACCTACCTGATCCTGACCGGGCTGACCCCAATCGTCCCGACACACGGCGTTGTCGTCGGGATGCTCCTCGTCAACGGCGTCCTGATCGTCGCGATGCTGGCGATGGTCGTCTGGCAGCTTCGCGGCCTCTGGCGCGCGCGCAAGCGTCAGGCGTCCGCGGCGCGGCTGCACACGCGCATTGTCGGGCTGTTCAGCGTTATCGCCCTGATGCCCGCGATCCTGCTGGTGATATTTGCCACGGTCTCGCTGGATCGCGGCCTCGATAACTGGTTCTCGACGCGCATCCAGTCGATTATCGCCAACTCCATCGACGTCGCGAGCGCCTATGTGAACGAGCAGGGGCAGGTGATCCGCTCTGACGCGCTGGGGATGGCGCGAGAGCTGGAATCCGCAGCGCAGTTGCTGGAAGAGGACATTGAAGCCTTCAAGGAGTTCCTGACCGCCCAGGCGGCGCTGCGTGCGATCCCCGTTGCGCATATCCTGAATTCAGACGGCGAGCGCGTCACCAGCGCGAGCTCGCGCAGCCAGATCGAGTTCAAGCAGCCGCCGAAACAGGCCTTCGCGGCGGCTGATGACGGCCGTATCGTGGAGCTTGCGCTGCATTCGTCTGGCGCGGTCGGCGCGTTGACCAAGATCGCCGGCGCCGAGAACCGCTATCTCTACGTGATCCGGCCAGTGAACCCGCAAGTCCTGCGCCATTTGCGCACCACGCGGGCCAACGCCGTCGAATATAGCCAGCTGGAGCAACGCCGGGCGGGCATTCAGGTCGCATTTGCTGCGATGTTCATCTCCATCTCGCTCACCTTTCTACTCGCCGCGATCTGGGCCGGCCTGTGGTTTGCCGACCGTCTCGTAGCGCCGATCCGCCAGTTGATCGACGCGGCCTACGAGGTTTCGCAAGGTAATCTCGACGTCGCGGTGCCGCCGGCCAGCAAGAAGGAAGACGACGTCGGCAAGCTCAGCACCGCTTTCAACCGGATGACGGCGGACCTTCGGACCCAGCGCAACGAGCTGGTCGATGCCAACACGCAGCTTGATGAGCGCCGGCGATTTACCGAGGCCGTGCTGTCCGGCGTCACGGCGGGTGTGATCGGTCTCGATCGCAGCGGCAAGGCCACGCTGGTGAACCGGTCCGCTCTGGAACTGCTGCAAATGCAGGAATCGGACCTGATCGGCGCGCCACTGGAGAAACCGCTGCCCGAGTTCGCCGAGTTGCTCTCCAAAGCCAAGCGTCAGGGGAAGAAACCCGTACAGACGCACATCAAGCTGCTGCGCGAGGACGGCGAGCGCAATTTCGCCGTGCGGGTCACGCGCGAAGGCTCCAGCAAGAAGGACTATGGCTTCGTCGTCACCTTCGACGACATCACCGAACTGGTCGTGGCGCAGCGGACCTCGGCTTGGGCGGACGTAGCGCGGCGCATCGCCCACGAAATCAAGAACCCGCTGACGCCGATCCAGCTTTCGGCCGAGCGCATCCGGCGCAAGTATGGCGACGAGATCACAGGCGATCGCGAGGTCTTCGATCGCTGCACAGATACGATCATTCGCCATGTCGGCGATATCCGTCGAATGGTGGATGAATTTTCCGCATTTGCGCGCATGCCCAAGCCCGTGATCGAGGCGCATGACGTCAACGACGTGGTGCGCGAGGCGCTTGTGCTGTTCCAGATGAGCAGTTCGCAGGTCAGGTATAAGCTCGATATCGCCAATCAGCCGCTGATTGCGCACTGCGACCGGCGCTTGCTGAACCAGGCTATGACCAATCTGATCAAGAATGCGAGCGAGGCCGTGGAAGCGGCGGCGCAGGCCAAGGCCGAGGCTGGCGAAAGCGACTACGCAGGGCAGGTGACCGCCCGGGTGACAGCGCAAGACCAATCGATCCTCATCGAAGTGATCGACAATGGCTGCGGCCTGCCCAAAGAAGATCGCCACCGCCTGATCGAGCCTTACGTGACCACCCGCCAGAAGGGGACAGGGCTGGGCCTGGCGATCGTGCAGAAAATCATCGAGCAGCATCAAGGCACGCTGGCGCTTGATGATGCGGAGCCTTCGGCCGACACCGAGGCCGGCGAAACACGCGGCGCACGCATCAGCATCACGTTGCCGCTGGGCGAGCCGGTGCCGGAGGGGGGCAATCGCGA
This sequence comes from uncultured Hyphomicrobiaceae bacterium, assembly GCA_964346335.1. Lineage (GTDB taxonomy): Bacteria > Pseudomonadota > Alphaproteobacteria > Rhizobiales > Rhodomicrobiaceae > Dichotomicrobium. Next base: position 2,944 of record CAYFVF010000046.1, on the reverse strand, counting down.
CGCCGGCGCGCGTTCGGGGTCTTCACAGCAACAAGGCGGAAACCGCACCGCCACCCGCGAGAAGCAGGGAGTGTCCGATGACATCTGACATCTTGATCGTCGACGACGAGGCCGATATCCGCGAACTGGTCTCGGGGATTCTTGAGGACGAGGGGCACACCACGCGCCTGGCCGCGAACAGCCACGAGGCGCTCGCCGGGATCGAGGAGCGCCGGCCGTCCCTGCTGATCCTCGACATCTGGCTCCAGGGCAGCCAACTCGACGGCCTGGAAATCCTCTCGCGCGTGAAATCTCAGCACCCGGACTTGCCGGTTGTCATCATTTCGGGCCACGGCAACATCGAAACGGCCGTGACAGCGATCAAGCGCGGCGCTTACGATTATATCGAGAAGCCGTTCAAGGCGGACCGGCTTGTGCTGGTGACCGCGAGGGCGCTGGAAAACTCCAAGTTGAAGCGCGAGAACCGCGAGTTGAAGGAAAAAAGCGTCGTCAGCTTCGAGTTGATTGGCCGGTCCACCGCGATCAATCAGCTTCGCCAGTCTATAGAGCGGGTGGCGGCGACCAACAGCCGGATCATGATCACCGGCCCGTCCGGCTCCGGGAAGGAGTTGGCCGCGCGGGTTCTGCATTCCAGTTCTCACCGCGCCAGCGCGCCTTTCGTCGCCGTCAACGCCGCGGCAATGGCGCCGGATCGCGTGGAGATCGAATTCTTTGGAACCGAGGCGAATGGCGCTGCTCCGCGCAAGGTTGGCGCGTTGGAAGAAGCGCATGGCGGCACGCTCTACATTGATGAAGTCGCCGACATGCCGATGGAGACGCAAGGAAAGCTGCTGCGCGTGCTGGTCGAGCAGAAATTCCAGCGTGTGGGCGGCGGCCCGAAGGTGCATGTGGATGTGCGAATCGTGTCATCCACCTGCCGTGATCTGCACCAGGAGATGAGCGCCGGGCGCTTCCGCGAGGACCTGTATCACCGGCTGAACGTGGTGCCGCTCACCGTGCCCGGCCTGATCGAGCGGCGCGACGACATCTCGCTTCTGGTCACGCATTTTGTCGAGCAGGTCAGCAACGGGACCGGGCTTCCGCCGCGCCGCGTCGGCGATGACGCCATGGCCGTGCTCCAGAGCCAGGACTGGCCCGGCAACGTCCGTCAGCTTCGCAATGTCGTGGAGCGGCTGATGATCATGACGGGGGGCGATCCGGACAAGGCGCTGACCGCGGACATGCTTCCGGAAGATGTCGTATCCGGCGCGCCGCTATCGCCCAATGGCGCGGGCGGCGAACACCTGATGTCGCTGCCGCTGCGCGACGCGCGCGAAATTTTTGAGCGCGAATATCTGATGGCGCAGATCAACCGCTTTGGCGGGAATATCTCGCGCACGGCTGAATTCGTCGGCATGGAGCGCTCGGCGCTGCACCGCAAGCTGCGCGCGCTCGGCGTGTCCGCCACCGAGCGCACCGCCACCCGCCACTGATGAAGCTCTTGATGCGCTGGCGGCCTCTTGTCGCCGAGGGCTGACACGGGCCCGCGTTTGAGCTAAATGGACCGGATGCCACCCGGGCGCCAAGGTCCATGTCCCCGGCTGGCCGGGAAATCACCATGCGCATTCTCATCTGCGGGGCCGGGCAGGTCGGCTTTGGCATCGCCGACCGGTTGTCGGGCGAAGGCAACGACGTTTCCATCGTCGATCAGGACCCCAGCCTCGTGCGCCGCATCGGCGATCTATTGGATGTCAGCGGGTTTGTCGGGAGCGCGTCCCACCCCGACGTGCTCGATCAGGCGGGCGCACGCGACGCCGACATGATCATTGCGGTGACCTATTCCGACGAAGTGAACATGGTCGCGTGCCAGGTGGCGCATTCCCTGTTCGACGTGCCGACCAAGGTCGCGCGGATCCGCTCGCAGAGCTACCTGGAGCCGCACTGGAGCGATCTGTTCCTGCGCGACAACATGCCGATCGACGTGGTGATATCGCCGGAAATCGAGGTCGGCGAGATGATCCTGCGGCGTCTGCGCATGCCCGGCGCGTTCGAGGTGCTCGGATTTTGCGACAACGAGATCCTGGTGCTCGGGATCAGTTGCGAGAATGACTGCCCGGTGATCGACACGCCGCTCAAGCAACTCGGCGAACTGTTTCCCGATCTTCCGGCGATCGTGGTTGGCGTATACCGCGATGGCAAGCTGTTCGTACCGCGCAGCGAGGATCAGCTTCTCGCCGGCGACGAGGTCTATGTCGCCACGCTGGCGCCCCAGACCGAGCGGGTGATGAAGATATTCGGTCACGAAGAGCGACGGGCGCAGCGGGTCATCATCGCCGGGGGCGGGAATATCGGGCTTTTCGTCGCGCGTCGGCTGGAGCAGACACAGCGCAATATCCGCCTGAAAGTCCTGGAGCACAGCCGTGAGCGCGCCGTGGAGATCGCCGAGCAGCTTGACCGCGCGATCGTTTTGAACGGCAGCGCGTTGGACGAGGAACTGTTGCGCGAAGCCGGGGTGACCAATGCCGACATGATCGTGGCGCTCACCAACGATGACCAGGTCAACATCCTCTCGGGCGTGCTGGCCAACCGTCTCGGGTGCCGGCGCAACATGTGCCTGATTAACAATTCCGGTTACATGACCATTGTACGCTCGCTGGGGATAGACGCTTTCATCAATCCGCGGGGCGTCACGGTCTCGCGCATCCTCCAGCACGTGCGGCGCGGGCGCATCCGCGCGGTGCAGACGGTGCTCAACGGGGCAGGGGAGGTCATCGACGCCGAGGCCCTGCCGACATCGCCGCTGGTGGGGCGCGCGCTCAAGGATCTCGACTTGCCGGACGGGATGCGAATTGGCGGCATCCGGCGCGGGTCCAGGTTGTTCGTGCCCAGAGGCGACACGGTTATTCACGCCAATGACCGCGTCGTCATTTTCGCCACCAAGGACCGGGTGCACGAGGTGGAGCAG
>CAYFVF010000045.1:0-10956 GCA_964346335.1 uncultured Hyphomicrobiaceae bacterium | reverse complement strand
GGGTTTGATCTTTGGCACGAGGACCACGGGATCGCGACGACCGCGACAGTGAATTTGTCGACAAGCTGGTGGCCATCAACCGCGTGGCGAAGGTGGTCAAGGGCGGCCGCCGTTTTGGCTTCGCCGCGCTGGTGGTCGTCGGGGACCAGAAAGGCCGCGTTGGCTTCGGCCACGGCAAGGCCAAGGAAGTGCCCGAGGCGATCCGTAAGGCGACCGAGTCCGCCAAGCGTGGACTGATCAAGGTGCCCCTGCGTGAGGGCCGGACGCTGCATCACGACGTTTACGGACGTCACGGCGCTGGCCGCGTGATCCTGCGCGCCGCGCCGCCGGGCACCGGCATCATCGCGGGCGGCCCGATGCGCGCGGTTTTCGAGACGCTGGGCATTCAGGACGTCGTGGCGAAATCGCTGGGCACGTCCAACCCATACAACATGATCCTCGCGACGTTCGACGCTTTACGCAACGAAGACAGCCCGCGCATGGTGGCGACGCGGCGCGGCAAGAAGGTCAGCGAGATCGTTGCGCGCCGGCGTGACGCATCCAATGAGACGCCGGCCCCGGCAGGCTAAAGCGCGTGCCTGAAGGCGCTAGGTGACGGGCCTGCACGTACAGAGATGCGCTTCAGTAGGCCAGTTGCACGGAAACAAGGGCCAGCAGGCGCTGGCGGGATGACGCAGTGATCGAACCTGGCCATAGCGGAGAGAACCGATGGCGGAGACGAAAACCAGGAAGACGGCCGGCACGCTGACGGTTGAGCAGATCCGCAGCGCCAACCGCAAGCCGGAGATACAGCGCCAGACGTTGATCGGGCTGGGCCTGAACAAGATGCATCGGCGCAAGACGCTGAAGGACACGCCGGAAGTGCGCGGCATGATCGCCAAGATCCCGCATCTTGTGCGCATTGTCGATGAAGGCTGAAGCGGACGCTTCGAGAAAGGTGAACAGCAATGCGGCTGAATGAAATCAAGGACAAGCCCGGGGCGCTGAAGTCTCGCGTGCGCGCAGGGCGCGGCATAGGCTCGGGCAAGGGCAAGACGGCCGGGCGCGGCGTGAAGGGCCAGAAATCGCGCACGGGCGTCGCGATCAAGGGCTTTGAAGGCGGGCAGATGCCAATCCACATGCGCCTGCCCAAACGCGGCTTCAACAATCCGTCGCGGTTGCGCTATGCTGAAGTCAATCTCGGCGCGGTCCAGGCAGCGGTCGATGCCGGCAAGCTCGATACGAGCGCGGCGGTGGACGCCGAGGCGCTGAAGACTGCAGGGGTCATCCGCCGTGCCCGTGACGGCGTGCGGTTGCTCGGCGACGGCGCTCTTACGGCGAAGGTGAACTTCATGGTTGCGGGCGCGTCATCCCCCGCGATCAAGGCGGTCGAAGCTGCTGGCGGGTCCGTCACGGTCAAGGCCAAGCCGAGCGCGAACAACGAAGCGTCCTGACAGCCGACGCGCTTTCACAGGCCGCGTCGCGCGCGAAACAATTCCTTGGCACGCTGCTTTAAGCGGTGCGCCGTTCAGTGGAGCGAGTGGATATGGTCTCAGCGGCCGAGCAACTGGCCTCGAACATCAACTTCGCCGCCTTCGCCAAGGCGAGCGAACTCAAAAAGCGCATCTGGTTCACGCTGGGCGCCCTGCTGATCTACCGGCTCGGCACATACATCCCGCTACCCGGTATCGACCCCGACGCGCTAGCCCAGCTTATCCAGCAGAACCAGTCCGGCATTCTCGGCATGTTCAACATGTTCGCCGGCGGCGCGGTCGGCCGCATGGCGATCTTCGCGCTGAACATCATGCCGTATATCTCGGCCGCCATTATCATGCAGCTTCTCACCGCGGTCTCGCCGCATCTGGAGCAGCTCAAGAAGGAAGGCGAGCAGGGGCGCAAACAGATCAACCAGTACACCCGTTACGGCACCGTGGTGCTGGCGGCGCTTCAGGGTTACGGCATTGCCGTGGGACTGGAAGGCTCGGGCAATGTCGTGATCGACCCCGGTGTCTTCTTCCGCGCAACTACCGTGATCACGCTGGTCGGCGGCACGGTCTTCCTGATGTGGCTCGGTGAGCAGATCACCGCGCGCGGCGTGGGCAACGGCATTTCGCTGATCATCTTCGCGGGCATCGTGGCGGAGTTGCCGGGCGCGCTCGCGGGAACGCTCGAACTTGGCCGCCAGCAGGCGCTGTCCTCCTTCGTGATCGTTGGTCTGTTCGTCATGGCGATCGCGACCATCGCGTTCATCGTGTTCATGGAGCGCGCTCAGCGGCGCTTGCTGATCCAGTACCCGAAGCGGCAGGTGGGCAACCGGATGTTCCAGGGCGAAAGCTCGCACCTGCCGTTGAAGCTCAACACCGCGGGCGTCATCCCGCCGATCTTCGCGTCCTCGCTGCTGCTGCTGCCGATCACGGTGGCGAACTTCTCAGCAGGCCAGGGGCCGGAATGGCTCAACCAGATCACCGCGCTGCTGGGCCGTGGCCAGCCGCTTTACCTTCTGCTTTACATCGGCGGCATCGTGTTTTTCGCGTTCTTCTACACGGCGCTGGTGTTCAACCCGCAGGAGACGGCGGACAACCTCAAGAAATACGGCGGTTTCATTCCGGGCATCCGGCCTGGCGAGCGCACCGCTGAATACATCGATTACGTGCTCACGCGCATCACAGTGGTCGGCGCAGGCTATCTCGCCCTGGTCTGTCTGCTGCCGGAGTTGCTGATCTCCGAACTGGCCGTGCCGTTTTACTTTGGCGGCACATCGCTGCTGATCGTCGTCAGCGTCACCATGGACACCGTCGCGCAGGTGCAAAGCCACCTGCTTGCGCACCAGTATGAAGGGCTCATCAAGAAGTCCAAGCTCCGGGGAGCGAAGCGTAAATGAACATTATCCTGATCGGCCCGCCGGGATCGGGCAAGGGAACGCAGGCGAAGATCCTGGAAGAGCGGGACGGACTAAAGCAGCTGTCGTCAGGGGACATGCTGCGCGACGCGGTAAGCGAGGGCACCGAGATCGGCCAGAAGGCCAAGTCCTACATGGAAGCAGGCGAACTGGTGCCCGATGATCTTGTTGTGGAGATCGTGACGGACCAGATCGAAAAGCAGGGTGATAAGGGGTTTGTCCTCGACGGGTTCCCCCGCAACGTCCACCAGGCCGAAGTCCTCGATCAGATGCTGGAAAAGCGCGGCCGGCGCATTGGCCGCGTGCTGGTCATCGAGGTGAGCGATGAGCGGCTCGTGGAGCGCGTGTCCGGGCGGTTCACATGCGCGAATTGCGGCGAGGGCTACCACGATACATTCAAACAGCCCGCTGTCGATGGCGTTTGCGACAAATGCGGCTCAACCGAGTTCACTCGCCGGCCCGACGACAACGCGGAAACGGTGCGCAACCGGCTCGAGGTCTATCACGACCAAACCAAGCCGCTGGTCGACTATTACGAGGCTCAGGACAAGGTGCGCAGGATAGACGGGGAACAGCCGATCGAGGACGTGACGCAAGCGCTCGAAAAGGCGATGATGTGAGGGCTGAACACTGCGCCGGCATGGCTGCGGCGACTTGACGGGGCCGGCGTGTTTCCGGTAGATAACCGTTCTGATGATTTGACCGTTGCCACCTTGCACTGATCCGACATGCTCATGCGACTTGTCAAGCTCTGGCCGACGGCGAAGGATGTTCGCTCAAACAAACAAGATGATGGAGGGGCAGCCAGGCGCGGCCCCGCTTTTGCTATCAAGGAGACTGCAAGGTGGCTCGTATTGCCGGCGTGAACATTCCGACGAACAAGCGCGTGGATATCGCGCTTCGCTACATCCACGGCATTGGTCCGTATTTTGCCAAGGAAATTTGCGAAAAGGCGAACGTGCCGCGCGAGCGCCGGGTCAACGAACTGGCGGATGCGGAAGTCATCACGATCCGCGAAATCATCGACCGCGATTACACGGTCGAAGGTGACTTGCGCCGCGACGTGGCGATGAACGTCAAGCGGCTTATGGATCTGGGCTGTTATCGCGGCTTGCGGCATCGTCGTGGCTTGCCGGTGCGCGGGCAGCGCACCCATACCAATGCCCGCACGCGCAAGGGGCCGGCCAAGCCGATCGCAGGCAAGAAGAAGTAGACCAAGAAGAAATAGACATTGAGCAGGCCGCCCCCGGGCGCGGCGGCATCACGGCTCTCACAAAAGGTGTTACGACGACATGGCTAAGGAGCGCGCGCGGGTTCGCCGCAAGGAAAAGAAGAATATCACCTCGGGCGTCGCGCATGTGCACGCCAGCTTCAACAACACGATGATAACCATCACCGATGCCCAGGGCAACGCGGTGTCGTGGGCGTCAGCCGGTGGCATGGGCTTCAAGGGCTCGCGCAAATCCACGCCGTTCGCCGCGCAACTGGCTGCCGAAGAGGCGGGCAAGAAGGCGCTGGAGCACGGCATGAAGACGATTGATGTCGAGGTGCGCGGCCCCGGATCGGGCCGCGAATCAGCGCTGCGCGCACTGCAGTCGTGCGGGTTTCAGGTGACCTCGATCCGCGATGTCACGCCGATCCCGCATAACGGCTGCCGCCCGCCCAAGCGTCGGCGCGTTTGATTTGCGCATGGTCCGAGCAGCCCCGCGCGTCTGGCGTGGCCGCTGCGCCAAGCCTCTCAACCCTTTGCGCCCGCGTGAAATAGGAGCGTATCAGAATGCAAGTCGTTCAGAAAAACTGGCAAGACCTCATCAAGCCTAAGAAGCTCGATGTCAAGCTCGGGCGCGATTCGCGGCGTATCGGGACCCTCGTCGCGGAGCCGCTTGAGCGCGGGTTCGGCCTCACCCTCGGAAACGCGCTGCGCCGGGTGCTGCTCTCCTCGCTGCAAGGCTCCGCGATCACCAGCGTTCACATCGACGGCGTGCTCCACGAGTTCTCCTCGGTGCCGGGCGTGCGCGAGGACGTCACCGATATCGTGCTCAACATCAAGGAAATCGCGCTGCGCGTGCACTCCGAGGGCACCAAGCGCATGGTGCTGCGCAAGGAGGGACCGGGTGTTGCGACGGCGGCGGACATCGAAACCGGCGCGGATGTCGATATCCTGAACCCCGACCAGGTGCTGTGTACGCTGGACGAGGGCGCTTCCATCCGCATGGAATTCACCGCGGGCCTTGGCAAGGGCTATGAGCCGGCCGAGCGCAACCGGCCTGAGGATGCGCCGATCGGCCTGATCCCCGTCGACAGCCTCTACAGCCCGGTCAAGAAGGTCTCCTACAAGGTCGAGAACACCCGCGAAGGGCAGATCCTCAACTACGACAAGCTGACGATGGAGATCGAGACGGACGGCTCCGTCGCCCCGGACGACGCGGTTGCGTATGCCGCGCGGATCCTGCAGGACCAGCTCAACGTGTTCGTCAACTTTGCCGAGCCAGAGCGCGCGAGCAGCGAGGAAAGCGTGCCGGAGCTGGAGTTCAACCCGGCGCTGCTGAAAAAGGTCGACGAGCTGGAGCTTTCCGTGCGTTCGGCGAACTGCCTGAAGAACGACAACATCGTGTATATCGGCGACCTGATACAGAAGAGCGAAGCGGAGATGCTGCGCACGCCGAACTTCGGGCGCAAGTCGCTCAACGAGATCAAGGAAGTGCTCGCCTCGATGGGCCTGCACCTGGGCATGGACGTGCCGAACTGGCCGCCGGAAAACATCGAGGAACTGGCCAAGCGCTACGAGGATCAATATTGACGGCGGCAGGCTGACAAGCCGGCACCGCCCGACGAGGGAGACGCGAGATGCGCCACCATAATTCCGGCCGCAAGCTGAACCGCACGCATAGCCACCGGCGCGCGCTGTTCCGCAACATGGCCGATGCGCTGATCAAGCACGAGCAGATTGTCACCACGCTGCCAAAGGCCAAGGAATTGCGCCCGGTGGTGGACAAGCTCATCACGCTGGGCAAGCGCGGGGACCTGCATGCGCGTCGGCTCGCGGCATCGCGGATGAACGACGAGGCGATGGTCAAGAAGCTGTTCGATGTGCTTGGGCCGCGCTATGCCGAGCGCAATGGCGGCTATACCCGCGTGCTTAAGGCGGGCTTCCGCTACGGCGACAGCGCGCCCATGGCTGTGATCGAACTCGTGGACCGCGACCCGGAAGCGCGCGGCCAGGACTCCGGCCCATCGCAGGAGCAGGCCGAGGAAGAACCGCGTGAGCAGGCTCTGGCCTGACGCGGCGCTTTGCCCAGAAGGCCGGCGCACTTTCGCCCAGTCTTGGTTAATGCCTGATCGCGGCGCCTCGATCTGTGGAGCGTGAGAATCGATCATGCTGAAGGCGCTCTTGTGGCGCCACGGTACGGAGAGCACGTCTATGACAAGAGGCTTACGCCTGGCGTCGCTCGTCGTCACAGCGATGCTTCTTGCGGCAACCGGCGTCTACTTCCTCACCCCCGAGCGCGCGCAGAGCCAGCACGACACGACAGCGGAGCGCACACTTGAGCGTGTCACACCGCGCGATCGCGAGCAGGTCCGCCTGTCATTCGCGCCCGCCGTCAAGAAGGCCAATCCGGCTGTCGTGAATATCTACGTGCGCCAACGCCAGCGCAAGCGCCGCTCACCGCTCCTGGAAGACCCGTTTTTCCGCCGCTTCTTCGGCCGTGAATTCGGCATTCCGCGCGAGCGCGCCCAGCAATCGCTCGGCTCCGGCGTGATCGTCAGCGGCGACGGCCTCGTCGTCACCAACTACCACGTGATCCGCGGCCGCCGCGGTCGCCGAAGCGAGGATATCGAGATCAAGGCCGCGCTGTCGGATGGGCGTGAATACCCGGCCGAGGTCATCCTTGAGGACAAGCGAACGGACCTGGCTGTCCTGCGCCTGAATGGCGACGATGAGACTTTTGCGCATGTCAATTTCGCCAATTCCGACAACCTCGAAGTCGGCGATCTGGTGCTGGCGATCGGCAACCCGTTCGGTGTCGGCCAGACCGTCACCAGCGGCATTGTCTCGGCGACCGCGCGCACCCGCGTTGGCATCAGCGACTACCAGTTCTTCATCCAGACCGACGCGGCGATCAATCCGGGCAACTCCGGCGGCGCGCTGGTTGACATGGACGGGCGGCTTGTCGGCATCAACACGGCGATCTTTTCGCGCAGCGGCGGGTCGCAAGGGATCGGCTTCGCTATCCCTTCAAACATGGTCCGGGTCGTGGTCGACTCCGCGCTACAGGGCGGCCGGGTCAAGCGGCCGTGGTTCGGCGCGGAGGCCCAGTCGCTCACGGCTGATCTTGCTGAAGGGCTTGGGCTGCCCAGCCCGCGCGGTGCGCTCATCGCTGACATTGTCTCTGGCGGGCCCGCGGATGAGGCCGGTCTGCGCGAGGGCGACGTGATCCTGCGGGTCGGCGGCCAGCGGATCGCGGATGTCGATGCGCTGCGTTACCGGATCGCGACACAGGGGGCCGAAGGGCGCACCGAGTTCGTAGTCTGGCGGGACGGCGAGCGCCAGACCGTCACTGTCAACCTCGAGCCACCACCCGAAGACCCGCCGCGCAACACCACGCGGCTCGATGGCGATCATCCTTTCGCCGGCGCGACGGTGGAGAACCTGTCACCCGCTGTGGCCGAAGAGTTGCGTATCCGCCAGACATCCGGCGTGGTCGTGCGCGAAACCGAGAGTTATTCGCCAGCACGGCGCGTGGGCCTGCGCCCCGGCGATATCTTCGTTGCGATCAACGGCACCGACATCTCGCGGATCCGCGACCTTGAAAGCGCGCTGGATGATCGCGCGCGGATTTGGCGGCTGGCCATCCGGCGTGGCGGCGACGAGTTGCGCACCGCGATCCGCTGGTGAGCGCCCAGGCCGCCGCGCCTGCGAACGAAAGACCCGCTATGCCGTCATTATTCGAAGCCGCAGGGATGGAGGCAAGCGCCCCGCGCCCGCTCGCGGACCGGCTGCGGCCGCAAACGCTGAGCGAGGTGGCGGGACAAGCGCATTTGCTCGGACCCGGCGCACCCCTTGCGCGCATGGTCGAGAGCGGAGTCCTGCGCTCGGTCATCTTCTGGGGGCCGCCCGGCACTGGCAAGACCACGGTTGCCCGGCTCCTGGCTGAGTTGCCGGGATACGAGTTTGAGCAACTCTCCGCCATCACCTCCGGCGTGCAGGCATTGCGCGAGACGTTCGAGCGCGCGCGCCGGCGCAGGGGCGACGGGCTGGCGACGGTGCTGTTCGTCGACGAAATTCACCGCTTCAACCGCGCGCAGCAGGACGCCTTCCTGCCGGTGATGGAGGACGGCACCATCATCCTCGTGGGCGCAACCACCGAGAACCCCTCGTTCGAGTTGAACGGCGCGCTACTCTCGCGCGCAAGCGTGCTGCGTTTTCACCGTCTTGACGAGGCGGCGCTGGGGACCCTGCTTGAGCGCGCTGAAGCCGCGCAAGGCGCGCCCGCGCCGCTCACGCCCGAGGCCCGCGCGCAACTCATCAGCATGGCCGATGGCGACGGCCGCGCGCTCATCAACCTCATCGAGGATGTGATGGCCGCGCACGACCCGGCCGCTGGCGATCTCGACATCCCCGCGCTTGCCGATCTCGTCCAGCGCCGCGCACCGCTGTATGACAAGAGCCGGGACGCGCATTATGACCTGATCAGCGCCCTGCATAAGTCGGTGCGCGGCTCTGACCCGGACGCGGCGCTATACTGGCTGGCGCGGATGCTCACAGGTGGCGAAGACCCGCTTTACATCGCGCGCAGGCTGGTGCGCATGGCCGCGGAGGACATCGCGCTGGCCGACCCGCATGCGCTCACGCTCGCGATCGCCGCGCGCGATGCCTACGATTTCCTCGGCACGCCGGAGGGCGAACTGGCGCTGGCGCAGGTCACGGTGCATCTGGCGCTCGCGCCCAAGTCAAATGCAGTGTATTCGGCTTACAAGGCCGCGATGGCCAGCGCGCGCGACACCGGTTCGCTGCCGCCGCCGCGCCACATCCTCAACGCGCCGACCCAGCTGATGAGGGATGAAGGCTACGGCGAAGGCTATGCCTATGACCATGATGCGCCGGACGGCGTGTCCGGGCAGAGCTACTTTCCCGAAGGCATGGCGCGGCAGACCTACTATGAGCCGACCCGTCGCGGGGCGGAAGCCGATCTTGCGGAGCGATTGGAGCGCTTCCGCGCTCTGCGCGCTGGCGAAAGCGACTAACGCTTGTCCGGCTGCTTCGGAATGTTTGGCGCGCTACGGTCTTGTGCTATAGGCAAGAGCGATGACGTCCGTTCGCGCCGCGCGCGGGCGAGCGGGCAATTCGCTGGCTGACAAGAGCAAGGCGGGACATCGCGGATGGTGAATTTCAGCGATCTCTGGGATGTGCATCCCACCAATCTGGGCATTCAGGCGCCCTGCCGGACAAATGGTGTGTCCAACTTCGCGAACCAGTGCGCGATCCGCATGGGTGTGTGTCTGCGCGATGCTGGCGTGAGACCGGGTCAGATAAAAGGAGCCCTGACTTGTAACTACGTGCGAAACACCGGCCATAAAGACGAGGATATGCACTACATTCGTGCCCGCGAAGTGGCGGTTGCACTGCGGCGCGCCAACATCCAGGGCGTGTCCTCGACGACGATCGAGGTGTCCAACCCGTCGGATTTCGCAAACGAGCTGGATGGGCGCACGGGCATCATCTTCTTCAACGGCTACTGGTGGCGCACCAGCGACACGACGCGCCCGACCGGGGACCACATCGACCTGTGGAATGGCTGGCGCACCAGCGCCAAGATGCTCCTGCCCTGGTTCGGCTGGCTGGGCGGGTACGACAAGTCAGGCCAAATCTGGTTCTGGGAGGTCTCGTGAAAATCATATTCGCCATCCTGTTCTTCGTGATCTTTGCGCTGCCCGGCGCGCGGCTTGGCGGGTTCGCCGCGACCGAACTGATCGCCACGCAACGCTTCGAGAACCCGGACCAGGTGGCGCAATTCACCACCGCGATCGAGCTGGGCGTCATGGCGGCGGTCGGGATCATCGGCGCGATTTTCGGTATATGGCTTGCCGGGCGGCTGAAACCGGTTTTCTTCCGAAAGTCGTCGTGAGCGCGATGCGGGCGATGCCGAGCCGCGCGGCGACACCGGCGTCATGAGCCTTGTTCTGCTCGCGGCGGCTGGCGGGGCCATCGGCGCGGCGCTGCGTCACCTCACCAATACGCTGTGCGGCCATCTGTTTGGCGGCGCCTTGCCTTGGGGCACGTTCGCGGTCAACGTGGCCGGGTCTCTGACGATGGGGCTGCTCGTCGCCGCGTTTGCCGCGCGCTGGAACGCGCCGCTTGAAGTCCGCGTGTTCCTCGCCACGGGCATCCTCGGCGGTTTTACGACGTTTTCGGCCTTTTCGCTGGATTTCGCTTTCCTGGTTGAGCGCAAGGCCTATTTGACAGCCGCCGGGTATGCGGGTGGCACGATGATCGCATGTTTCGCGGCGGTCTTCGCTGGATTGGCGCTGGGGCGCGCGATCTTTCAATGAGTGCGCGATGAGCGGTGTCGAGAAAAAACGGGTCGCATCGGCCGAGGACGGTATGCGGCTTGACCGTTGGTTCACGAGCCATTTCCCCGGCGTGACGCACGGCCAGTTGCAAAAGCTGCTGCGCACGGGACAGGTCCGCGTCGATGGCGCGCGCGCCAAGGCCAACATGCGCATATCGGGCGGGCAGGAGGTGCGCGTTCCGCCACTTCCCGATGCGCCAGCTCGGCCCGCGCGTGAAGACATCAGCGCGCGCGACGCGGCCTTCGTGCAGGAACTGATGATCTACAAGGACGACGACATCCTTGCGCTGAACAAGCCGCCGGGTCTCGCCGTGCAGGGCGGCAGCGCAACCACCGAGCATCTCGACCGGCTGCTCGATGCGCTGATGTTCGACGCGCCCGAGCGCCCGCGCCTCGTCCATCGGCTGGACAAGGATACGAGCGGCGTGCTTCTTCTCGCGCGCTCGCGCGACGCGGCGGCGAAGCTGGGGCGCAGCCTGAAACACCGCAGCGCGCGCAAGCTCTATT
>CAYFVF010000044.1:0-11056 GCA_964346335.1 uncultured Hyphomicrobiaceae bacterium | reverse complement strand
CGTCGAAGGCCATGACGACGACCGCCGCGCCGTAGCGCAGGATCTTGCGCGCCTGATCGAGAAACGCCTCCTCGCCTTCCTTCATGCTGATCGAGTTGACGATCGCCTTGCCTTGCGTGCATTTGAGCCCGGCCTCGATCACCGGCCATTTCGAGCTGTCGATCATGACCGGCACGCGCGCGATGTCCGGCTCCGCGGCGATCAGGTTGAGGAAGCGGGCCATCGCCGCTTCGGAGTCCAGCAGCCCCTCATCCATGTTGACGTCGATAATCTGCGCGCCGTTCTCGACCTGTTCGCGCGCCACCTCGATCGCGCGATCATAATCGTCGGCCTCGATCAGCTTGCGGAATTTCGCCGAGCCGGTGACGTTCGTGCGCTCGCCGATCATGATGAAACTTTGGGCTGCACTGCTGGTCACGTTGGCTTCTCCCTGTTGTTGGTCCTGGCCGGGCGCACCCGACCCTGCTTGCGGCGCGATGATGCGCGCTGCACGCTCAGAACACGGCTTCCGGGTCTGTCGTCCGTGCGTGTCAATCCGAAACTTGCCGCCACCCAGGAACACCGCCGGGCATGGTGATCTCGGACCGCGCGAAGGCCGCGTCCTGGCAGCCGCCCGAGGGCGTCAGCGGGCGCATCGCCTGCTGTCCTGGTGTGGGCCAGCCGCCGTGTTGATGGATCGCGCTAGATGTCTTGTCCCTCGACGTCGCGCTTCAGCTCTTCCACCGCCTCGCGTGCTTCCTTCTTCAGCGGGTAGAGATCCAGCACGCGGCGATAGGCTTGCAGGGCGCGTTCCTTTTCGCCGAACTCGTTGAGGATCACGGCGACGCCCTGCATGGCGCGAAAATGCTTTGGCTCGATCGCGAGCGCCCGGCGGAGATCGTCAAGCGCGGCGCGAAACTCCCGCTTCTGGAAATGAACCATCGCGCGCTGGCTCCACCCCTCGGCAAAGTCCGGCGCGGCAATCACAACTGTATCGAGGATGACCTGCGCCAGCTTGTAGTCCTCGGCGCTGATAAGTGCGAGCGAGCGGGCAAGCAACAGGTCGATCGACGCGCTGCCGCTGCTGCGCCAAACGCGTTCGATGTTCTGTGCCACCGCCTTGGCGCGTTCCGGCGTTTCTGCCTGCTCCAACCGCTGAAAGAGCGTTTCAAGCAGCATCTCGCGGTCAGGCGCGGCGGCCCCGCGATCAACGCCCTCGGCGGTGGGCGGCACCATGGGGATTTCAGGCGTCTCGGCCTTGGCGGGCCAAGGCGCCAACGCGTACACCAATGCGGCAAGCGCCGCCGAGCGGACAGAGCGCAGCGGGTGACGTTTCATGGCAATAAACTAACACCGATACGCGCGAGATGGAAACCGGCGCCGCAAAACCTCGCGAAACAAGGGTTTACGGGGGGCCGGCCCTTAGCCCTGGCGCGCTTTGCAGCGCGGGTTCGTCTTGTTGATGATATACACGCGGCCCTTGCGCCGGACGAGGCGGTTGTCGCGATGGCGCTTGCGCAGCGATTTGAGAGAATTCTTGACCTTCATTGTCTTGTCCCGAATAGCCGTGGGCCGCGCAAATGCGACCGAAGCACAAGTTGATGGAGAAATACGCGGGCGCACGGCCAATGTCAACGCAGCGTCCGGCCGCTGCTGGGGCACTGCCTATTCCAGCGCGCTCAACCGCGCTTCGGCGTCCGTGTTGCCCATCTGCGCGGCGCGCGTGTACCATTCTCGCGCCTGCGCCGTATCTGACGGGTCATCGCCGCGCACGTAGATGTCCTGCAGGAAGCCGGGGTCGAAGCTCTGGCCCATGGCAAACGCAGCACCCGCCATGCCCTGCTCCGCCAGGTACCGCAGGATCAGACGCGCCCCGGAAATATCACCGCCGCGCATCATGCGCGTGGCGCGCTCGAACATGGTGCGCTGAAGCGCCGGATCGATGCTCGGGGTTTTCGCTTGAGGCGCGGCATCGTTCGAGGCCGTGACCTCGGCATTTGCATTGGCAGCGGTATCGGTTTCGCGTTCAGGCCCGATGCGCACATTGACGATATGCTGTTCCCGCGCTTCGCCATTGCCACGGATGAATAGCACCTCCATGGAAAAATCGCCCGCGTAGCCCTTGGGCGCGACAAGCGCGGCACGCGAGACCTCGCCCGGAGAGACCGCCCATGAGTCGTCAAGCGACACCCCCGCCGTCAGCTTGAAGCCCTCGGGCAGCCCCCGGATCATCACCACGCGGAACAGCTCGCCGTTGTCGGGCGGCATGCTAACGTCGATCGGCAGTTCCTCGCCGGCCGGTCCGGCGATGTCGGAGACACTGAAACCGCCTTGCTGCGCAAGCACGATCGGACGCAAGCTGACAAGCGGAGGCGCCTGCCGGTCGGCGAGCCGGCCGGTGTTGAAACCGATGCCCGCGGAGCCGTTGTCGATGACACTCAGCGCCGGAGTGTCCGCGCGTTCGCTCGCGGCGCGAAGGGGGCCGCTGGCCTGCGCTATGAATGCAGGCGTGAGCATGGCGGCGCAGGCCGTGGACGCGACCGCGAACCCGGTGCAGCGCATCGCGGCGGTGGCGGACAGCTTCAGGCGTCTCACGAGGGCACCTCGTTGAATGGCGTGGTGGATAGCTCAGTTCTCGGCGCTTTGCTGCGACTGACGCCAGCGCACGAACTCGGAAAACAGCATGTCCTTCTGCTCTTCGGATAGCTGCTCCGGGCCTGCTGTCTGGCGCAAAAATGCGTCGAATTGCTGCTTCACCTCGGCGGAGGCTGTCTCGCGGTTCTCGTCCAGCCAGTCCTGCGCGGGCTTGAAACGGGTCCAGCCCGGAATTTCAGCGGCCAGGTTGACCTCCTTCCACTTGGGATGCCGCGCGTCGTCGAGGAACTGCTCGAAATTCGCGAAGAACCGCTCGACGAAGGTCTTGACCTTCTCGTAGCGCTCCGAGCCTTCAGCCCAGTTGTAGACCGCCAACACTGCCCCGCTCGCCACAGTGTTAACGGGCGGCGCGTCGCCGATGAGGCCCGGATAGATATCGCCTGAGAGCTGGCTGGGCAGGAAGATCCTGAGCAACTCGCCATACTTGTCGGGACCGGCCGTTTCCGGCGTGAGCGGGAGGAAATGGAATTCGTCTTCGGCGGCCACCTGTGAGAGATAGCCGGGCACGGGAGCGCCGGCGAGCCGGGTCGTGGCGGCGATCTCGCCGCTGCGCAGCTTGGCGACCGACTCCTCCAGCGAGTCATAGCTCACCTCCACCTCGATATCGAGAATGTCGAAGATGGTCTTCGCGGCGATGTCCGTGGCGCTCATCTCCTTGTAGAAGCTGACTGTCTGGCCGCGCAGATCCGCGATGCTGCGAATGTCCTTACGCGCGAGCAGGTGAAACTCGGCGTTGTAAAGCTTCGTGATGTAATGAATGCGCTCGTAAATGCGCGCATGCAGTTCCGGGTCACGCTTCTGAAAAAAGGCGAGATGTTCCTGCTGGGTGATGCCCATGTCGACCCCCTCCAGGAAAAGGATGTCGAGAACGTTGGAGCCGCCGCCGCGACCGAGCAGCGGCAGCACGCGCAAGCCATCCGCCTTGTCCGGCTCGTCAAGAACGCTTTGCAGGTCCTGCACGACTGCCGCATAAGTGCCGGTGCGCCCCGCCGCCATCACCGTGACGGTGTTGCGATTATGGATGCGCTTGCGCTCCTGGTAGCGCTCGGCGATGCTCTGTTGCGCCAACGCGGGCGCGGCAATGTCGCCGCCCGTGGCAAGGATGACGGCACCGATGACGATAACGGCGCCTGCGAGGATGCCGCCTGGCCGGCGGCGCGGTAAACGCCCTGTGCGCATGAATATTTCCCCCATCACGAAACCATGGGTGATTACGCCAGAAAGCATTGGCAAATCCAGCATAAACGTGCGCGAAAGCGGGGAGATCGCGTGGTCTGTGGCCTAACGACCAATCCTTGGAGTGGGGCCGCGCGGAACGTGAGCGGTCCGGCGATGCGGACAGCCTATTGGCCCGCCTCAAGCGCGCTCAGACGGGTCGAGGCAGGCTCGCTGCCAAGCCGCGCCGCCTTGCGATACCATTGCAGGGCCTTGGCGATGTTTGGCTTCACACCGCCGCGCACGCCGAGGCTTTCGAGAAACTGCGGGTCGTAGGTCTGTGCGAGGGCGAAGGCGCCGCGCGGGCTGTCGCGCCGGGCGATATAGTCAAGCATCAGCCGCGCCCCGGCGATGTCGCCGGTTTCCAGCAGGTCCCGGCTGCGCGCGAGCATGTCCTCGACCTCCTGGGCCGACACCTGTGGGCGCGCGGGCGCCGACGCCCCTTCGACCCGGACCGAAACCGTGCGCCTTTCACGGGAGTTGCCTGTGCCATGGACATAGATGACATCGAACTGGAACTGGCCATCAAAGTCTTCCGGCGTGACGAGCGCCAGGCCATCGAGCTGGTCCGGCGACACGGCGTAGGCTTCGCCGATTTCCACGCCCTGGTTCAGCGTGACATCCTCGGGCATTCCCCGGAACATGAGCACGCGAAACAGATCGCCGTTTTCGGGCGGAAGCGCCACACGAACGGGAAGGGGCTTGCCGGCTGGACCGGCGATATCCTGCACGGCGAAACCGGACTGCTGCTGCGCGAGGTGGAGGCGCGCGCGGGCCTCCACCGCCCGCTCTACGGCTGGCGCTGGCAAACGCGTGACGTGATCAGCAACTGCGGGGGCGGCCGCCGCGGGCCCGTCAAGCGTCAATGCGCCTGCCAGACAGACCCCTGCGAGCGCGTAGGCGACGCTTGGCCTTGAATGGGCATGGCAGCGCATCGGCTCTCTCTCTTGTTGGCGCTGGTTCAGCGCGCAAGACTTTCAAAATCGCGGTCGAGGCGACACCCCCGCGCCGGGCTCGTTTCAGCCGCGTATCAGTTCACGTCCTCCTGCCGCGCACGCCACCACTCGACAAATTGCGAAAACAGCGCATCCTTCTGGTCTTCCGACAACTCGGCCGGCTGCCCGCTGCTTTGCAGGAATTGCTCGAACGCCACCTTCAACTCGGTTGTCGCGGTGTTGCGGTTTTGCGCCAGCCATGCCTGCGCGGCGGGAAAACGCTGCCATCCCGGCAGCTCTGCGGCCAGGTTCACTTCCTGCCATTTCGGGTGCCTCGGCGGTTGGAGAAACGTCTCGAAATTCGCGAAGAACGCCTCCACGAACCGTTCGGTCTTCTGATAGCGCTCGCCGCCCGGGTTCCAGTTGTAAACCGCCATCACCGCTCCGACCGCGATGGTATCCACCGGGTTCCCCTCGGCAACGAGATTCGGATAGTCCTCGTTCGTGAACATCGCCGGGAGATAGGCCTCGCGCAGTTCCGGCGCGTAATCGACCGTAACCAGCCGCAATCCGGCATCGCGCTGCAATTCGGCGACCGCGACGGCGGGCTTGCCCGCAACATAGCTCGTCGCCGCGATCTCCCCGGACTTGATCTTCTCGATGGCCAGCGCCTGGTCATGATAGACCGGCTGCACCTCGATCCCGAGCGAATCGAACACCGTCGCGGCCGTCATTGCCGTTCCGCTGCCTTCCACGCCGAAATTGACCTTCGCGCCGGCGAGGTCCTCGATCGTTTCGATATTGGAGGCCCCGACGATGTGGAATTCTTCATTGTAGAGCTTGGTAATGTAAGCAATGCGTTGATCAACGTTCCGATGAATATTGCGCCGCCTGATAAAGCTCAGGACATCGGATTGAACGATGGCAATATCGATTCCCTTGAGATAAAGCAGGTCCGTAATGTTCTGAACCGATCCTTTACCAACGATTGGCAGCACACGCAGATCTTGGCCGTCATCCAGAACTGACGCCAGATCAGTCGCTATGCGAATATAGGTTCCGCCAATACCACCAGATATAATGCGGACGGTTCCAGCGTTGACGCGTTCTACCATTTCTTCATAGTCGTAGCCTTCGTCTTGCGCCCGCACGGGCGAAAATCCGAGCGCCAAAAGACAAAGCACTAGAACAGCAACGGAAAAACTCCGTTGCCAAAGCGACGCACGACCCGGCATTTCGCTGACTCCCTCCGCTCAATTTCCACAGAATTTGCCGTAATTGTCTCAAAAACGGGACAGAAATGCGGCGGGTGGCAGTTTATTTACACTGCAACCACGCCGGGCCAGTCGTGCTGCGTCATTTTCCCGTTTGAAGCGTCCCGGCGGTCGCCGACATAGTTTCGTGCCGTCATGCTGCAACATAACGCATGTCGAAACGCAACCACATGACAGGATCGGTATGAGACACCTTTTACACGCGATCACGATTGCCAGTATTTGCGCCATCGGAACCGGCCTCGCCTTCGCCGGGAACGCCGCCGCGGGCGGCTTGGAGATCAGCGGCGCCTGGGCCAAGGCATCGCTCAAGGGGGTGTCGAACAGCGCCGCCTACATGGCGATCACCAACACTGGCGACACCGCCGACACGCTGGTGGCGGCCAATGCAGATGTCAGCAAGGCGGTCGAATTGCACACCATGAGCATGACCGACGGGGTCATGCGGATGCGCAAACTCGAAGATGGCCTGGCACTGCCCGCGGGCGAGACCGTCACGCTGGCGCCGGGCGGCGAACACATCATGCTGATCGGCCTTGAGGCCCAGCTAGAAAACGGCGACCGGTTTGACATGCGCCTCGATTTCGAAAGCGCGGGCGCGCAGACGGTCACTGTCGAGGTACGCGATACCCCGCCGGAAGCGGTTGACGACAGCCAAAGCTGAAGGATGTTTGCGGGCGCTACCCCCGCCCGCATTCACCGTGATACGCTGCCGCGCCCTCGCTCAGCGGTTGAAGTCCGGCAGGCCGATGTCTGAAAACTCGAACAGGCTCGCGGACAACTCCACGTCGCGCTGAATGTCGGCGATGTCGACGCGCGTATCGAGGCCCTGCGGGTCGGTAATGATCCAAGACGCGAGTTTCAACTCGGGATCGGTTCGGAAAAACAGCCGGATCTTGCCAGGCGACTCGCCGGTCTTGTCCTCCATGGTCAGGATCAAGACATCCTCGCCCCTGTCGATCGCCAAGATCCGCGCATCGCGCAACAGGTTGACCTCTTCGGACAACAGCAGCTTGAAGGGCGTCGACTCCAGCGGATAGCGGTCGCTCGTGCGCAGGTCGTGGTTTTCCACGGCGAGATATTCGCCATTCGAGATGATCTTCATCCGGCTGGGGCGATCATAGTCGAAGCGCACCTTCCCCGGCCGTTGGAAGTAGAAGTCGCCGCTCTTTTGCTCGTTGTTCGCATCCGTTTGGACGAAATCCGCCTTCATCTTTCCCAGATCGTTGAAGTAGGCGTTGATGTCTTCAATAATGGAAAGCGCTTCCTCATCGGTGATCTCTTCGTCCTGCTCGCTTTTATGTAGAAGCGTCTCCGTTTCCCAGCCTGCGCCGATCGGGCTTGCCGATTCTTGCGCCGCCGGCGCGGGCGCCTCGACATCGGGCTCGGCCCGGGCCGTCTTGCCCGCCGGCTCGCCAGTCGCCTCTGGTGCGCTCTCGTTTCGCGCTGGCGCGGCTTCCTGCGTTTGCGAGGCGGCCGCCTGCGAGCCCGACGTCGTCTTGATATGCGTGGAGGAGCCTGCCAGCGCTGGTGTGATGCCAAGCCCCGCAGCGGTTGCTACCGCCAACACCAGCCCCAGCGCACGGGCCGGCTGCTGCCGTTTTGAAGCTGTCACGTCTGCGCTCATGGTCTAACCCCCAAGCCGTTGTGTGTTCCAGGTGCCACCAGAATCGCACCGTGCGTCGCGTCCCGCCTCTGATGGCCGCGTGGCGCAAAAAAGCGTCAAATTGGAGACGGCGGCCGCAAAATTCACGCGCCTTCATGCTCGCCGATCAGAATTTCGCGTTTTCCCGCGCGACCCGCCGGGCTGATGATGCCTTCGTCCTCCAGCCGCTCGATGAGCGACGCCGCGCGGTTATAGCCGATCCCGAGCCGGCGCTGCAAATAGCTGGTGGTCGCGCGCCGGTCGCGGCGGATGATCTCCACCGCCTCGTTGAACAGGTCGCCGCTGTCCTGCTTCTCATCGCCGCTCAGCCGCGGGTCAACCGGATCGTCCCCGCCTTCCAGCACGTCGGCGCGGTACTCCGGCGCGCCCTGTTTCTTCAGATGGCGCACCACCTGCTCCAGCTCATGATCGGCCACGAATGGCCCATGCACGCGCATCAGCCGCCCGCCCGGCGCGAGATGCAGCATGTCGCCAGCGCCCAGAAGCTGCTCGGCGCCCTGCTCGCCGATGATCGTGCGGCTGTCGATTTTCGAGGTGACCTGGAAGCTGATGCGAGTCGGGAAATTCGCCTTGATCGTGCCGGTGATGACATCGACGCTGGGGCGCTGGGTCGCCATGATGACATGAATGCCGGCGGCGCGCGCCATCTGAGACAGGCGCTGCACGGCGAACTCGATATCCTTGCCGGCAACCATCATCAGGTCGGCCATTTCGTCGATCACCACGACGATGTAGGGCATCGGCTCGGCCTCGATGTCTTCGTGCTCGTAGATCGGCTGGCCCGTCACCTCGTCGTGACCGGTGTTCACCGTGCGCCCGAGCATCTCGCCGCGCTGCAGCGCCTCGGCCACGCGCTGGTTATACCCCTGGATGTTGCGCACCCCCAGCTTGTGCATCCGCTCGTAGCGCCGGTTCATCTCGGCAACCGTCCACTTGAGCGCGACAACGGCCTTTTTCGGGTCCGTGACCACGGGAGTAAGCAGGTGCGGGATGCCGTTATAGACCGACAGCTCCAGCATCTTGGGATCGATCATGATGAACTTGCACTGCTCGGGCGGCAGCCGGTAGATCAGCGACAGGATCATCGCGTTGATGCCCACCGACTTGCCCGAGCCGGTCGTGCCAGCGACGAGCAGATGCGGCATCCGCGCCAGGTCGACGATCACGGGCGCCCCGGCGATGGTCTTGCCCAGCGCCAGCGGCAGCTTTGCCTGGCTGTTGCGATAGTCCGCCGCCTCCAGCAGCGCGCGCAGAAACACTGTCTCGCGTGTCTCGTTCGGCAATTCGATGCCCAGCGCGTCGCGCCCAGGGATCACCGAAACCCGCGCCGAGACCGCCCCCATCGACCTGGCGATGTCATCGGACAGTCCGATCACGCGCGAGGACTTGGTGCCGCGCGCCGGGCGCAACTCGTAAAGCGTGATGACCGGGCCGGGATGCACATCGGTGATCTCGCCTTTTACGCCGAAGTCGCGCAGGGTTCCCTCCAGGTGCTCCGCGCTTGCCGTCAGCGCCTCGTCGCTCATGGCCTGCTGTGCGGACGGCCCCGTGGGCGGTGACAGCAAATTCACCGGCGGCAATGTGAACCCGCGCGCTCGCGAGGGCTGGCGCGGCGCCTCCTGTGCCGGCTGAGGACGCGGGCGCTCCGGCGCCGGGGCCGGTTCCGGCGCGGCATGGGCGCGCTCATGCGCCGCCCAGATCTGCGAGGCATCGGCGCGCGGGGCGGCAGACGAGGGTCTGGCGCTCATCCCTTCGAAGAACGGCTCGACCCGCTCGGCAGGTTCCGAGCGAGGCGTGTTCAGTGTCGGCTCCGCGCGCGGGGCTTCTTCCTGGCGAGCAATCCGGCGCATTCGCCGACGCATCAGCCCGTCGGTGCGCGGCGCCTCGGACGCGGCGCTTCCGCCGTGCCAGTCTTCATTCATCCAGAACTCGCGTGGCCCGGACGGTGGGGCCTCCGGTGCTGGGCGGCGCTTGGGCATCAACCCGCGCAATCGGGTGCCTAGGCCCGGCCCGTTGGACTGGCGCGGCCGCCGCGCGCGTTCGCTCTCCAGGAGGATCGCCAGGTCGCGCAGGCCAAGCCCGCACGCCGCGCTCAACGCCGTCAGGCCTGCCAGCGCTGCCACCGCACCGGCAACAGCCTGCGCATAAGCGTCCGGCACGAAACGCAGAATCTGCACGCTGCCCGCCATAAGGAAGTCACCGATGATCCCGCCGAGCCCATGCACAAGCGGCCAGCCTTGCGGCGCGGGCACCGTGCTGAGGCTCATGGCAATCAGCGCGGCCGCGAGCAGCCAGCCGAGCGACATCAGGCGAAGCGGCCCCGCGGGCCAGTCCCATGCAAGGCGAAAGCCAAGCGCCGCAACCGGCAGGAACACCGCGATCGACGCCAACCCGAGCGACTGGATGAGCAGGTCCGCCACCACCGCGCCGGGCAGGCGCAGCAGGTTCTCCGGCGGCTCTTCCGTGATGTGGTTCAGGCTCGGATCGCCGATTGACCAGGTCAACAGGCTAAGCCAGCCCGCCAGCGCGAGCGACAATGCGACAAGCCCCAGCCCGCGCCGGGACCAGCGCACCAGCGCAGCTTCCATCGAGGCGGGCAAAAGCCGCCGCGGCTGTCGGGAGACGGTATGCGTGGCCATGTATCCGCTCGCTGGCCGGCAACGGGCGCGCGCCGGGCATGAAACGTAAACTCGCGGTAACACTCTGCCAGCACAGGGTTGCCAAATGGTTTCCAGCGCGCGGGAAATGCCGAATATTTACACGCGCGGCTCAGGCCAGAACCGAGGCGATCCGCTCCAATGCGGTCCCGGTCGCGGCGATGTCGCCGACAAGGGCCACGCGGATATGATCGACGCCGGGCGGCGCGCCACCTGCTTCCGCCGCGAGGTAGCCGCCGGGGATGACCTTCACGCCGGTTTCCCGCCAGAGCCTGAGCGCGGCCTGCTCACCTCCACCCAGCGCGGACATGTCCATCCAGAGGAAGAACCCGCCCGCTGGCGCGCCGACGCCGAGGATGTCTTCGGCCAGCGCGAACTTCTCGCGATAGAGCGTACGGCTGGCCTCAACGTGACGCTCATCGGCCCAGAGCGCGGCCGACGCGTGCTGCACCGGCAGCGGCATTTGCGGGCAGGCCACATTGCGGAATGCGGCGAAGCGCGCGAGGAAGTCAGGGTCGCCCGCGCAAAAGCCCGAGCGCAAGCCCGGCACGTTCGAGCGCTTCGATAACGAGTTGAAGCTGACGATATTGGCGAAGTTGCCGCTTTCCACCGCGATCTCGAGCGCGCCGGGTGGCGGAGCATCGGTGTAGATTTCGGAATAGCACTCGTCGACGA
>CAYFVF010000043.1:0-11095 GCA_964346335.1 uncultured Hyphomicrobiaceae bacterium | reverse complement strand
GCGGCCAATCGCGCGCGATCATCGGCTCCAGCAAGAACACAAAGGGTTTGAGCCATGGCCGGCGCAGACTCGCACAGCCACGCCCATTTGTGAATCCACTGTATGCGTCAGTGCACTGACATCAGCTTTGCAGCAAAACGGTCAGAACAGGTCGCGGACGCCCAACCCGGCGCGCCCCAAGCTAATCCGCGCTGGCATCGGGCGGCCATGGCCATGTGGTAGCCGCCTCTTCAGCCGACCATCGCATCCCCGATATCCAGTCCTGTGCATGCCCGAAGTTGCGGGCATAAGAGATGTTGCGCGAATGCTCTGTTCTGATGAGCGCGCTGATGGCCAAGGCCTTGTCATGTAGCTCCCCGAGAAACGTTGTGCCTGTGCCGCCCGCGCTCTCTGCTCCAATGAGCGGATCGGTGGCCGCAGCCCCGGAAATGCCAGTACTCTCTTGTGCCGTTTGCATGTGAACTCCCCTACACAATCTCGTGGACAACGCGGACGGAGTGTACGTGTATCAGCCGGCCATGCAACCTGCGGGTGTGAACAGCGGGGATATTCGCCTCGATACCGCTAACCTTCCGCAAGGCGTGGCCCCGTCAACTTGCGGTTCTCACCCGGCTTGCAACCATCCCGGCGGTGATGAACACGTCCGGCCACGCTCCGCCCACCTCAACGATACCGGTGCAGATTTGCGACAAACCGAGTGGAATTACTCTGAGCCAGCATTTTTTCGGAACGCGCTCCAGCAATCTGTGGTTGTGGATATCGGGGATCAAGACATTGCGCCGGATGTTCCGCGCCTGGTTCTTGATAAACTCATGCCCTCGAAGTCGCCCGCCCGGCTTCACGCCATGGATGTAGTGTCGGCTGTTGTTTGTATCGCGTCGCAGCCGGCTCCCAAGTGTAGAGGCAGATGATTTGTATCTGTTTGTTCAGCAGTCTCTGCCGCTAATCACTGGCCAGCACACGGGCGACCTGTTGCTGAACAATACAGACGCGAGGCACTTAATATGAGGGACGTAGTTGACTATCAGCATATTCTCGATCAGGCAGACGCAGCCGGCCGTGATGCCATGGGGAACGCAGGGCTGAAAGAAAGGTTGTTCGACATTGGCGGCAACAGTCACATGCACCTGATGATCGCCGTGCCCACGGAACTTCCATTTGCTCGGTGGCTACTGGATAATGCGTCAAATACGGAGTTGGCGATGTCGCGTCAGGGTGAGTTCGTGCTGATCTCCACGCCGGCGGAGAGCTTCAAGAGCCGCTTGCGCTACATCAGTGCATTTACCGATGTCTTGCTCGAACATCGCATCGCGTGCCAGACGCTGATCCCTGAACACGAGGCGGCCTGAGGATGCCGGGGTGCCCATGAACGCAACGCATCGGGCGGCTTCGCGCTGCCCGGTGGGTTCTCGCATAGGCTGCCCTGGACAACATGGGTCGTGGGAATTGCCAAGAGGGCAATCAGGAAAGGGGACACCGATTTGCGGATACACTGCGCCGTACATCACCAGGATAGAGCGGCATTCCGATCAGCCAGACGGTTGGGGCTCTGGCTGATTACTTGACCGGAGTGGCGATTGGAGGGGTTCGCTAACTGATCGCCACTTTCCAGGCGAGAGCCCAAGGCAAAATGCCGGCCATCAGGCCTCTCGCAGAGGCCGCGCCATGCTGTTGGCGATGAGGCGTAGCGAGTAATCCATGAGCGCGCGATCGCTCGTCTTGACATCGACCTCTCCGGGCCTTCCGGGCAGTGCTTGGCGAATGACGGTCCCGTCGGGCTCATCTGGCCGGGGCGCGCCGGATTACCGAGGAGGCCATACCCTCAGATCCAGCGCTTGCGGCGGCGGTAGGCCTTTCGGCTGCGGAAACTCTCGCGTCCTTCCGAAGACATGCCGAGGTAGAATTCCTTCACATCGGGGTTTTCCGCGAGGCGCTGCGCCGGGCCGTCGAGCATGATGCGCCCGCTCTCCAGGATGTAGCCATAGTTCGCGTATTTGAGCGCAACGGACGTATTCTGCTCGGCGAGCAGGATGCTGACGCCTTCCTTCTCGTTGAGATCGCGCACGATCTCGAAGATCTCGGCAACGATCTGCGGCGCAAGCCCCATGGACGGTTCGTCGAGCAGGAGCATCCTCGGCTTGGCCATCATGGCGCGGCCGATCGCCGTCATCTGCTGCTCGCCGCCCGAGGTGTAGCCTGCCTGGCTGCGCCGGCGCTCCTTCAGGCGCGGGAAATAGGCGTAGATCGCGTCGAGCTCGTCGCGTAGCTCCGCCGCCGTCAATTTGCGCGAATAAGCGCCCGCGATCAGGTTTTCCTCCACGGTCAAGTGGCCGAAGCACATCCGGCCCTCCATCACTTGCACCATGCCGCGCCGGACGAGTTCTTCCGGCGTGAGTTGGTCCACGCGCTCGCCGCGAAAGTGTATCGAGCCCTTGGTCACCTTTCCGCGCTCGGACGTAATCAAGGTCGAAATCGACTTCAGCGTGGTGCTCTTGCCCGCGCCGTTGCCGCCGAGCAGCGCGACGATACCGCCGTCGGGAACCTGTAGCGAGACGCCGCGCAGCACGAGGATGACGCTGTCATAGATCGTCTCGATGTTGCGAACGGACAGGATCGGCTCGCTTCCGGCCGCGGCGGTGACGGAAGGTGCTTCGGTGGCGGTATCGGCGGTGATCGTCATGGCGGCCTTCCGGTTGTGTGGGCGGGGCGCCGCGGGATAGCGCTTTACCCCGCGGCGGTTTCGCATCTCAGGTCACACGCTCATGCGTTTACGAGCACTCGCGCGGCGTGATCCCGTTTTCCTCGGCGAACTTCGCGGCGGACGTCTCCACAAGGTCGCGGATCATGCCCTGATCAGGCGGGCCGAGCCAGTCGGTGACCGCGTTGAACTTTTCGCCGTCCCACTGCATGATCTTGAACTTGCCGGCGCCGTCGTGCTTCTCGCAGGACAGCGCGAATGGCGCGATCATGCCGGAGACACCAAGCTCTTTCAGGCGCTCCTCGGACATGTTGATGGCCTCGTAGCCGTCACGGAACTCAGGCCCGGTGACCGCCTTGCCCTCCTTGCCATGGATCTCCTGCGCGTTGCGCAGCGCTTCAACCCACATGATGGCGGCGGCGACACCGCGGTTCCAGTAGACCGTGCCGATCCGCTCCGGGTTGCCGAGATTTCCCTCGCCCGCGCCGTAGACCACCTTCTTGATGTCCTGGATGAGCGGGAACTCCGTGCCCGGCATGGCGTTAGCCGCCGCGTAGGTGCCAACCGCCGCATCGCCGGCGGGGACCATGTCCTCCTCGGCGGCCCCAAAAGTAACGTAGATCATCCGGTCGCGTGGGAAGCCGACGCGCGCGGCGTTGGTCATGCCGGTCGAGTTCATGCCCGAGCCCGCGCCCCAGAAGGTAACCCAGTCCGGGCGCTCGCGACGGATCTGCAGCCATTGCGACTGCTGCTCCAGGCCGGGCGGCGCGATCGAAATCTCGACCAGTTCGACGCCCCAATCCTTGGCAATCTTGCGCATGGCGGGAAGCGGCTCACGGCCATAGGCCGAGTCGATGTGGAGGTGCACGATCTTCTTGCCGCGCATGTTTTCAACGCCGCCCTCCTGCTCGGCCATGAACGCCATCTTGACGGCGATCTGGTCCCAGTAATGCCCGCCAGCGTTGAACACCCAGGGCCAGACCGTGCCGTCGGCGGCGTCGGTGCGGCCGTAGGTGTACTGGGCGAGGACGACTTGTTCCTCTTTCATCCGGTTGATGACCGCATAAGCGCCCGGCGTGCCGAGGGTGTCGAACACCACCATCTTCTGGTCGTTCGGGCCGGTGAGCAAGCGCTGGAAGCATTCAACGGTTCGGGCCGCATTGTACTCGGTCTCGCATTCGGACCAGGTGAGCTTCACGCCGTTCACGCCACCGTTCATGTTGACGTACTTCATGTAGTCGATGATGCCGCCGTAATAGCCGGTGCCCATCGCCGAGTATGGTCCGACCCGGCTCGATGGCACGGCCATGTACTGGGTCTCTTCGGCCCATGTTGTCGTAGGTGGAAGCGCCACGGCGCTGAGGCCGATCGCGGCGACAAGGGCCGCAGCTACTCGTCTGAGAGTCTTGGTCATGGGTCGTCTTCCTCCGTTTTGGTTTTTCGATTCAGTCAGTTATTGGCGCTTTATGCGCATGCCGACTCTGCGCTGTCAGGTCTTGAAGGGCCATTTGCGCAGGCGGTCCTGGAAATTCTGGAATATCTTTGCGAGGCCGAGCGGTTGGTAGATCATGAACAGGATAATCATGGCGCCGAAGATAATCTGTTCGATTGCCGATATGAGCGTGGCGTCGACAGCGTCGCCGAACACCCCGTGAAAGAAGATATTGAGAAACACGGGCAGCAGCAGGATGAAACCCGCGCCATAATATGCCCCGATGATGGTGCCCAGCCCGCCGATCAGCACCATGAACAGGATGCGAAACGACATTGCGATGTCGAAGGCCGCCGGCTCAAGCGATTGCAGATAGGTGAAGGCGAATAGCGCGCCGCCCACGCCGCAGAAGAATGAACTGATGGCAAAGGCCTGAAGCTTGGTCCTGATGAGCGAAAGACCCATCACCTCGGCGGCCACGTCCATGTCGCGCACCGCCTGCCAGTTTCGCCCCACCGACCCCTTGGCCATGTGCATCGCCGCCCAGGTGAGCACCACGCAAAAGCCTAGCACGACGACATACATCTCCGCGGGCGTCGTGAACGACTTGCCGAAAATCACGATGTCCTGAGCGGTGATGATGCCGGAGCTGTCGTAGTTCTTGAACCAGCCGAACTTGTCGATGACCCAGACGATGAAGAACTGCGAGGCAAGCGTGGCGACCATCAGGTACAGTCCGCGCACCCGCAGCGAGGGGATGCCGAACACGATCCCGATGGCCGCGGCGATGAGGCCCGAGAGCAGCACGGCTGGAATAAAAGGCATCCACTCGATGCGCAGAATAATGTTGTAGCATGCAAAGGCGCCCGCAGCCATGAAGCCCGCCGAGCCGAGCGAGAGCTGACCCGTATAGCCCATCAGGATGTTCTGGCCCAGCGCGACCAGGGAGAAGCACAGCCAGGGGATCAGGATTGCGCTCAACCAGTACTCGCTGGCCGTGAACGGGATCACGAGGAACCCTATAGCGATGAGTCCCCACAGCAGATACCGGTCCTCGCGGATCGGCAGGAGGCGCATGTCGTCGGAATAGCTCGTGCGAAAGGTCCCGGCCTGTCTGTAGTACATGGCTATCGTCCCTGTGTGGCGGCGTCAGACCCGCCTGATATGGCGTTCGCCGAAGAGGCCCTCGGGCCGGAAGGCAAGGAAGATCACGGCCAGCATGTAGGGCGCCCACCCCTCGATGCCGCCGCCAAACATCGGCCCGATATAAACCTCGAGCACCTTTTCGCTGGCGCCCACGATCAACCCCGCCACGATCACGCCGGGGATCGAGGTGAAACCGCCGATGATGAGCACGGGCAGCGCCTTGAGCGCGAGCCAGACCAGCGAGAACTGCACGCCCGCGCGCGCGCCCCACAGCATCCCCGCCACGAGCGCGACGATGCCCGCGGTCGCCCAGACCACGGACCAGACCTGTTTGAGCGGGATGCCCACCGACTGCGCCGCGGCATGGCCATCGGCCACCGCGCGCAGGCCGAGTCCGATCTTCGTCTTGGAGAAAAGCAAGGCGAGCACCGCCACCATCACGCCCGCGACAACGCCCGCGGTCACGTCCAGGGCCGAGACATAAATGCCGGTAAGGTCGGCAAACCACATGAGCGGCACGTCCGGAATGCCGAGATCGAGCGCGCGGACCTCGACTCCCCACGCCAGTTGGGCAAGGCCCTCGAACACGAAGGCAAGCCCTATGGTCGCCATGAGCAGGACGTCGGCGTGCTGGTTGACGAGCGGGCGCAGAACGAAGCGCTCCGTGGCGATGCCGACCAGGATCATGAGGCCGACTGCCACCGGCACCGCGAGCCAGAACGGCAGGCCAAGCTCCATGAAGCCGACAAGCGAGAGAACCGCCAGGAACACCATCGCGCCCTGGGCGAAGTTGAAAACCGACGAGGCCTTGTAGATCAGCACGAAGCCCAGCGCGACGAGCGAATACATCACGCCAGCCAGCAGGCCGCCCACCAGCACCTCGATGAAGAACAGGGTCTCATAGCTCATGGTCCGCTCCTCAGTGGGCGACGCCGAGATAAGCGTCGATGACGTTCTGGTTGTTGCGGACCTCGTCGGGTGTGCCGTCGCCGATCTTCTTGCCGTAGTCGAGCACAACGACGCGATCGGAGATATCCATGACCACACCCATGTCATGCTCGATCAGGACCATGGTGGTGCCGTAGTGGTCGTTCACGTCGAGGATGAATCGGCACATGTCGCGCTTTTCCTCGACATTCATGCCTGCCATCGGCTCGTCGAGCAGCAGCACGCGTGGCTCCGCGGCGAGCGCACGGCCCAGCTCGACCCGCTTCTGCATGCCGTAGGGCAGCTTCGAAACCTGGGCATTGCGGATATACTGAATGTCGAGGAATTCGATGATTTCCTCGGCCTTTTGCCGGCTCTCAAGCTCCTCGCGTCGCGCCCGCGGCAATTGCAGCGCCACTTCGAGGAAGTTTGCGCGCGTGAACAGTTGGCGCCCGGCCATGATGTTCTCGAGCACGCTCATCTGCTTGAAAAGCGCGATGTTCTGAAAGGTGCGGCCAATGCCGAGCCGGGCGGCCTTGCCGGGGTTCATGCGTGACAGCTTCTTGCCAGCGAAGCTGATCGATCCCTCCTGCGGGGTGTAGATCCCGCCGATGACGTTGAGCATCGAGCTTTTCCCGGCGCCGTTCGGCCCGATGATCGCTCGCACCTCGTGCTCCAGCACGTCGAACGAGACCTCCGTGATCGCGTGGACGCCGCCGAAGCGCAGCGAGATAGTCTGAAGCTCAAGGATGCAGCCGCCGATAGCGAAACCGCGCTCGGCAGCGTGCGGATGGGCAATGACGTTCATGCAGCTCTCCGGCTATCGCGCGCTGGGGCCACGACATTGGCCTCGCGGATTTTCAGCGCCTGAGGGGTGGATGTGCCATGACCGGTGGCGACGCCGTCCAGCCGTGCCTCCTTGTGGCCAGCGTTGAGGGCCTCGATGAGCGACGCCAATCGCTCGGCGATCACCGGCCGGCGGAGCTTGCCGGTACGGGTGAGCATACCGTCCTCGGGCGTGAGTTCTTCGGGCAGGAGCAGGAACCGGCGGACCTGGAGCCGCGCGGTCGCTGGATCTCGGGCGAGTTCGACATTCACCTCGGCGATCCACTCGGCGATCAGGCCGTTGACCGCATCCTGTGCTGACAGGTCGGCATGTCCGAGATACGGGATGTCGTGACCGTCGGCCCACTTGCCCACGGCAGCCGTGTTGATGTCGACCAGCGCGCAGACCGCGTCGAGGCCGTCGCCGAAGACCACCGCCTCACGCACGTAGGGCGAAACCCGGACCTTGCTCTCGATGGGGCGCGGGGCGAAGGGCGTTCCGTCCGCCAGGTGGCCAAGGCTGTCGAGCCGGTCATGCAGGCGCAGGCGTCCGTCGGCGTCGATCTCGCCAACGTCTCCGGTCGCGAGCCAGCCATCCGCGTCGCGCGCGGGGTCGACGCCATCGCCCGTGAGATAGCCGCTCATCAGGGCCTCGCCGCGGACAAGCACCTCGCCCGAATCCGCGATGCGCACCTCGAGATCCTCAAGCGGCAGGCCGACCGTCTCCTTGCGGGAGACGCCGTCGCGGTGGATCGAAACGAACGATCCGGTCTCGGTCGTGCCATAGATCTGTTTCAGGTTGATGCCCACCTCACGGAAAAACTCCAGCACCGCCGGATCGAGCCGGTCGCCGGTGCAATAGGCTGAACGAAGCCGGCTCATGCCCAGAGCGTCGCGCAAGGGCGAATAGATCAGCGCGTCATAGACCGGCAGCGAAAGGCGATCGCCCAACCCCGGCTCTTCGCCCTCCAAGCGCAGGCGCGCCGCCCTGTCCGCGAGCGCAAGCGCGCGGCGATAAAGCTGAAGGTTCAGCCCGCCGGTTTCCTCCATGCGCAGCGAAACCTGGCTGGTGATGGCATCGAGCATCCTCGGCGTGGTCAGGATGTAGCTCGGCGCGATCTCGCGCATGTCGTCGAGCAGCGTTTCCAGCGACTCCGGGCAGCAGACGCAGTGCCCCGACACCATCGGCTGCACGTAGGCAAAAAGGGCCTGCACGATCCAGCCCGGCGCGAAGCAGGCGACGGTGGTGTCCTTCTCGCTCAGACCATCTGCGGCCATCACGGCGCGCGTGCGTGCGATCAAGGCGCCATGGCTGAAGACCACGGGCTTTTGCGCGCCGCCAGCGCCGGAGGTGAAGAAGATGAAGGCCGGATCATCGGGGCTGATCCCGCGCGCGGTGGCCCACGCCTGCTCGCGCTCGGCCTCCGTCATGGCGCGGCCGCGCGCCACCAGCGCCTCGTGGTCCGCCAGAGCGGCCTGCGAGTAATGTCCCAAGCCGCGGTTATCGTCGTACACGAGGGTGTGCAGCCCCGGGCAATCCGGCATCAGATCAAGGATCGTGTCGACCTGCTCCTGGTTCTCGGCGAAGACCGCCACCGCACCGACATTGCGGAGGTGTTCGGCGGTCTCGGCGCCGTCCGCACCCGGGAACAGCGGGACAGCAACGGCGCCCAGGCGGTGCGCGGCCGCAATCCCCATGATCAGGCGTGGCCGGGTATCGCCGATAAAGGCGATGCGGTCGCCAGGCTTGATGCCGCGCTCACTCAGTCCGGCGGCCAGCGCCTCGCTCTCTTCCAGAAGCGCGCTCCAAGTCGTCGTGCGCCAGATACCGCGCCACTTTTCGCGGATCGCGGGCGCACTGCCGCGGGCTTGGGCGTTTTCACGAAGGAGCAACGCGAAGCTGTCATGCTCCTTGCGCTCAACCGCCATGCGCACGCGCCTCCTGCTTCAGCGTGATTGGCTGGTAGGTCATGGCTGTGCGCGATCCGGCGGCAAGAACGATGAGTTCTGGGGGAGGCGAGCAGGAGCCTATTTGCCCGCATGCGACGCGGCCAGCGTTTCGCAGCCGTGCCGTCTTCGCTTTGATGGGCTGAATTGACCTGCCGGTACGCAATGCACCGCGGTTTTGTAAAACCACGTTAGACTCCAAGGCGTCCTCCCAGTTACTCTGCGGTTTTCCGTCTCCAGAAGCGAACGAACGCGCTTGCGCGCCTCCGCCGCTTTCCGGCCTGCGAACCGCTTGTCATGTCTTGGCTGATGCGCCCTCTCAGCGAGAGTGATCACGCAGCACAAGGCCGGTCAGGATCAGATACGTAATGATGTTTGTCAAGCGACGTAGATATCAAAAGAATGTTGCGCAAATTCGCCGTTTGTTGCCGAATAGGAACAAGAGCCGATAAGACATTCAAAATTTTGGAAAATTCCCTTTGCCGCACCGCACAACAGCGAGGTGCTGAAAGGGTGCCGCTTATCGGTTTTCGGTGCTTGTGATTTTTCTCGTGGAAATGAAATACGAGGGCCTAGAAGCTTTCTGTGACGGCGCATCCGAGAGATGGAACCCGCTGATCGGGCGCGAACTTTCAGCGTGGCAGCAAGCTTCGGCACGCACGCGGGCACCATCTCGCTCGCATGCAGGACGCCGCCCCGCAATCATCATCCAACCCCGGAACGCGGACGATGTTGCGCACGCAATACGGTTCGCCCGCAATAACGACCTGCAGATCGCCATCAAGGGAGGCGGGCACAACGTTGCGGGCAGCGCCGCGTGCGACGGCGGCCTGATGCCGGACTTTCCGCGGATGAACGCGGTTGAGGTTGACCCGGCGCGAAGGACTGCGCCTGTCGAACCGGGTGCGCTCATCAGCGATCTCGACCGGGAGACGCAAACGCATGGTCTGGCGACGCCGGGCGGCTTTATCTCGTCCACGGGCGTTGCGGGCCTGACGCTCGGTGGCGGGTTCGGCTACCTGTCGCGCAAGCGCGGGTTGAGCGTTGATAATCTGCGCGCGGCAGAGTTGACCAGCGTTGATGGCCGTGCCGTGCGCGCCAGCGCGGATGTGAACCCGGACCTGTTCTGGGGGCTTCGCGGGGGTGACGGGAATTTTGGCATCGTCACGGCATTTGAGTTCGACCCGCATGATCTCAGGCCTGAAGTGCTTGCCGGCCCCAGCGCGAGCTGCAATTCCACGGCGTCATCGGGCGTTGGGCCGACCAGCAGGGGGCATCGATCCGCTCGAAATCAACGTCTTCATAGCCCGCGCCCTTGAGGTGCAGCCTGACCTGCTCCGGGTCGGCCATCGAAAACGGCCCCGGCCCGCATGTCCGAGCATCCTCTCCCGGTGGCGGCAGATAATCGGCCACGATCTGTTTCGGCAGCCCGGGCCACGGATTGTCGTCGATCGTACGCCAGACGATCATCGTCATGGAGCCGCCGGGCCTCAGGCTTTGGCGCATGTTCCTCAGCGCGACGACGGGGGTTCTCGAAGAACTGCGTGCCAAACCGCGAGAAGCAGAAATTGTGCTCCGGAGCGAACGCATAACTCTGCACGTCAGCCTCGACGAAGCGCACGTTCTCGATGCCCCGCGCACGGGCGTCGTCGGGTTCGGACTGCAAGAACGCGTCACAGCAGTCCAGCCCGAGGACGGATCCAGTGGGGCCCACGATCTTCGCCA
Organism: uncultured Hyphomicrobiaceae bacterium; assembly: GCA_964346335.1. GTDB lineage: Bacteria > Pseudomonadota > Alphaproteobacteria > Rhizobiales > Rhodomicrobiaceae > Dichotomicrobium. The sequence goes on along the minus strand of CAYFVF010000043.1, from coordinate 395 downwards.
ACTCGATGGCCGTATCACTGAAGCCGCTGTCAACATCGACCACCTTGTCACCGGGCTTCACCTCCAGCGTCGGAAACACCTGGCGGCTGTGGTGTGTCAAGCCGTCGACAAGGACCTGCTTGAAGCGGATAAACTTCGGCACGAGGATTTCGTTCCAAAAATCGACGAATTCGTTTTGCGATGAGACTTTTTGATATTTTCACCAACACCTCCTGACGCGAGCGAATTATTGGCACTGCGCTCTCATTTATTCGCGTTCCATGCTACGTTCACGATTGTCTTGATCCGGACAAAGACTGCTATGTCTGCTCATCCCCACCCCCATATCTTTGTTTGAAGACAAGGAATCTGCTTTGCTGAGCTAACTCAATGTCCTAATTGGGTTTTCAGCCTAG
>CAYFVF010000042.1:7575-11172 GCA_964346335.1 uncultured Hyphomicrobiaceae bacterium | reverse complement strand
GCTTCCAACGCCCAGGTATTCGGCGTCAACCAGCCAAGGTCCTGTATCCATTGCGGCATAAGGAAGCGCGGAACCATGCTGCCGCCCACCGCCGATACGATTAACACGACAATATTGGCCAGCGTTTGCGCTTGCTGCTTGCTGCGGCACAATAGCACGAAGGCCAACGCCAGCCCGGCCGCCGCCACCGCGCTGAACAGCGTGGTCCCGGCCCACGGCAGGACATGGCCCGGCAAATCAACGCCGAAGCCCAGCCACGCCACGATAAAGATGATCGTGACCTGCAAGAAGCCCTGTAGAACAAGGAATGCGAACTTGCCCTCGACGATCACGCGCGAACCGCCCGGCCCATAGGTCAGCCGGTCAAACAACCCAGCCTCCTTTTCCTCCAGCAGCGAGATCGCGCCGACGGCCGAGGAGAACAGCAGAAACAGCATCGCGACCGCCCCGGCATAATAGGACACGCCGCTGGGCACACCGACATCACCGGCGACCGTGACCTTCTCCATGCCAGGCTGCATCCGGAAATCGCTGGGCGCTTCGGCATCCTCTGGCGCGGCATCGATCCGCTCGATAAGCTCACGGGTCTGGGCATCGCTCAGGCGCAGAACACTCCGCCCAAGCTCTTCGGCCGCGCTGCGCAGCGGCGCGCGCGGGAAAGCGGCGAAATAGGATTCGTTCAGCGCGCCCTCGAAGATCGACACGGCGATTTCCCGTGCGGGGTCGATGACGATCTCGAACACGGGCGCGGTCGTCTCGCCCGGCTTGTCGAGCGGCCCGCCTCCTTCGCGGATCACCATGCCGACATCGGCTGCGCCGGTGCGGACCAGGTCGCGCACCTGCGCGGGCTCAAGCGTCTCGTCCGCGCGCACGCGCCGCAAGCTGCGCGCATCGAAGATCTCGTCCAGCAATCTGGCCGAGGCGTCGGTTCCGCGCTGGTCGGCGACCGCGATCTCAAGGTCGATCGCCCCGCCTGTCGTGCCCGCAAAGATCACTGCGAAGATCACGAACACCGCGGCGGGCAATGCAAAGCTCGACGCCAGCGTCCCACGATCGCGGATCAGGTTGAGCAACATGATGCGAAACGCCGCGATCCTCATGGCTGCGGCTCCTCCTGATCGGCGAAATGGTTCAGCAACGTGTCCAGCCCGGGCCGGCGCACCCGGATTTCCTGTGCCTCCGGCGTGTCGGCCAGAAGCGTCTGGAACACGCGCGGGAGGTCATCGCCGCTCATCTCGATCAGGCCCTGGACGGTGTTGCTGCGCGGGCAAATCGTGAAGCCGGCAGCCTCCAGCGCCTCGCGCTGCTTGGACGCAAGCGCGTCACCCAGCGGCCGCGATGCCGTCACCGAGATTTCCATGCGCGCGCCGAAAAACTCGCGCATCAGCGCATCCGGCGCACCGCTCGCCATCACCTGCCCGGCCACCATCACCGCCACGCGGTCTGCCAGCGCTTCGGCCTCGCTCATGTCATGGGTGGTCAACAGGATCGTCAGGCCATCATCGCGCAATTGGCGCAGCATGTCGCTGATGTCGTCGCGCGCGCGGGTGTCGATGCCCACGGTCGGCTCATCCAGGATTAACAGGCGCGGCCCGTGCATGAGCGCAGCCGCGATGTTCACGCGCCGCTTCATCCCACCCGACAGTGATCGCAGCGGGTCGTTCGCGCGCTCGCTGAGCCCGATGCGCTCCAGAAGCTGATCCGCCGCCGCCCCCAGCTTGTCTGGCGGCACGCCCATCAGGCGGCCAAACACGCTCAGGTTCTCGCGCGGTGTCAGCTTGTCATAAACAGCCAGCTGTTGGGGCACCAGCCCTATTTCGGCGCGCACTTGCGGTTTGCGTCGCGGGTCTTCCCCCGACACGCTCAAATGCCCGCCGGTCAACGCGATGCGCCCGGTAATCGCCTTCACCAGCGTTGATTTGCCCGCGCCGTTGCGCCCGAGCAGCACCAGGATTTCGCCGGGATACGCCTCCAGGCTCGCGCCGCGCAGCACGTGCCGCTCGCCATAGGAAAATTGCGCCTGCTCCACCCGCAGGATCGGCTCCGGCACGGGGCTGGACGCAGTGTCCGTTTCAGACGCATTTTGGCTTGGGTTGTCGGGCGTTTCCGTTGGCCGCGCGTCTGCCTCCGGCGAAGCGCCGGTGCGCTTTCGCACTGGTCGGGCGGATCGGCGTCGTGCCACGTTCAGGATACGCTCGCGGTGCTGGTCCCGTCGCCGGGACGCTGTTTCAACTTGGCGCAGAGCCGCTCGGCCAGGTCGCCCGCGAACTGCGCCAGCAGGCGGCCATCCGGCCCCAGCGCGCTGACGCGCTGTTTCGCCTCGTCCATGCCAGCATGCGCCGCAGCTTCGGCCGCCTCGATACCGTGCAGGCGCACGAGGGTGGGCTTTTCGCCGTCATGGCCGACCGTCTTGCGCGCCGTCTCGCGCGAGCTGACCGCATCCAGCAGGTCGTCAAAGGTCTGAAACGCCACGCCGATAAGCGAGCCGAAGTCATGCAGGACATCCAGGTCCGCCTCGCTGCGTCCGGCCACCCGGCCGCCCATCTGCGCCGCGGCGGCGAACAGCGCGCCGGTCTTGTGCGCGTGAATGGTTTCGATCTCCTCCCCGCTCATCGGCGGTTTCGCCCGCAGATCATCGAACTGTCCCGCGACGAGGCCGTCAAGCCCGATTGCCCGGGCCAGAATTGCGCTCAAATCCGCGCGGCAGTCGCCATCAAGCCGGTGCTCGGCGCCAACCACCGCATAGGCTTCGTTCAGCAGGGCAATCCCCGACAAGATGGCGGTCGCTTCGCCGAAGGCACAGTGATTAGCGGGCCGGCCCCGGCGCAGCGTCGCATCATCCATCGCCGGCAGGTCATCGAAAATCAGCGAGGCCGCATGAACCATCTCGATGGCGCACGCCGGCGCGAAGCCTTGTGGCACGTCCGCGCGTCCATGGCCCGCCGCCAGCATGAGCAAAATGGCACGCGCGCGCTTGCCCGGCGCCAGCAGGCTGTGGCGGATCGAGACGCTCAGATCAGCCGGTGCTGCGCCGGCTGCCGGGGCCGCCTTTTCCAAGGCTTCATCGATCTGTTTGCCGATTTGCGCAACCACGCTATGAATGTGTTGATGCATTCCACTGCCTTTGGCGGCTTTCTTGAGTGATGCCCGTTAAGGCGTGGTTTTTGTTTTAATCCGAAAGGGCCAGAACCGCCAGAATATGTCGGACGTAATAACACCTGGACACACGCAATAGTTAAACCGTCAGGCCCCGCGTTAGGCGCCACGCGGCCAGCGCTTTTTTCTTGCACCGTTGCCAGCCGACAGCGTGGAGCGCATGAGCGACATAGTCACACGCAAGGACGAGCATCTCAACATCGTACTTAACGGCGCAGCCGCCGGCGCACCGGGCGCGACCGGCTTTGACGCGGTGCGCTTCGAGCACGTGGCGCTGCCCGAGTTGCACATGGACGAAGTCGACCTGTCCACCACCTTCCTCGGGCACAGGCTGGATGCGCCGCTCATCATCAGCTCCATGACCGGAGGGGTCGCGCGCGCCGCCCAGATCAACGCAAACCTGGCCGAGGCCGCGCAGGTGCTGAATATTGCTTTCGCGGT
>CAYFVF010000042.1:0-7475 GCA_964346335.1 uncultured Hyphomicrobiaceae bacterium | reverse complement strand
GGCAGCATGGCGCGAAAGCTGGTCGATGCCGGCGTCGCGGCCGTGGACGTGGCGGGCTCGGGCGGCACGAGTTGGGCCGCCGTCGAAGGCCAGCGCACGGACGATCCTGTAGCCCGGGCAGCGGCTGCTCCGTTCGCGGACTGGGGCATTCCCACCGCCCGCGCCATCTTCGATGTGCGGCAGATGTGCCCCGACACGCCCCTGATTGCCTCTGGCGGCGTCCGCCACGGGCTTGATGTGGCGCGCGCGATCCGGCTGGGCGCGAATATGGCTGGAACGGCCGCTGGCGTGCTCGATGCCGCGTTGACATCGCCGCAGGCGGTGGTCACACACTTTCGGGGAATTACGAGCGCGCTGCGCGTGGCGTGTTTCTGCACCGGAAGTGCAAATCTCCGTAACTTGAGACATGCGCGTTTACTTCAACCAGGAGGCCCTGGCGGCGACGCGACGGGGGAAAACTGACATCATGGACATTGCAACAACAGATAAGATCAATGGTGGCGGGGCGTCGGCGGATGTCGGTGCGCCCCACGTGTCGAAAGGCGGAGCCGGACGCGCGGTGGTGGTCGGCGCGGGGTTTGGCGGGATCGCGGCGGCGCTGCGCCTGCGCGCCAAGGGCTATGACGTGACGCTGCTGGACCGCGCGCCGCGTTGTGGCGGGCGGGCGCAAGTGTTCGAGCGTGACGGCTTTCGCCATGACGCCGGACCGACTGTCGTCACCGCGAACTTCCTGTTCGCCGAGCTGTTCGAGCTGTTCGGCAAGCGGATGGAGGATTACATCACGCTGGTGCCGCTGGACCCGTGGTATCGCTTCCGCTTCCCTGATGGCAGCACGTTTGATTACGGCGGAACCGTTGAGGACACGCTGAACGAAATCCGCAAATTCGAGCCGGCCGATGCCGATGGCTATCTCAAGTTGCTCAAGCATTCGGAAAAGCTGTTTGATGCGGGGTTCACGCGGCTCGCGGACCAACCCTTCCACAACCCTCTCACGATGATCGGCCAGATTCCTGCGCTCGTGCGCCTGCAAAGCTACAACACCGTCTGGCAGTTCATTTCCAAATATCTGAAGAACGACAAGATCCGCCAGGCGTTTTCGATCCAGCCGCTGCTCGTCGGCGGCAGCCCGTTTGACACGACCAGCATCTATGGGCTGATCCACTACCTGGAGCGCAAATGGGGCGTGCAGTTCGCGATGGGCGGCACGGGCGCGATCGTTGATGGGCTGCACAAGCTGATGGTTGAAGAGGGCGTCGAGGTCCGCCTGAACACCACTGTCGACAAGATCGAAACGGCCAGCGGGCGCGTGCGTGGCGTTCGGCTTGAGAGCGGCGAAACGATGCGTGCCGACGTTGTCGTGTCAAACGCGGACCCGCTGCATCTTTACAGCCACATGCTGGAGGGCAAGGATCGCCGCTGGAGCGCCCGTATCAAGACCAAGTACATGCGCAAGTCGATGGGGCTGTACGTGCTTTATTTCGGCACGCGCAAGCAATATCCGGATGTTGCGCATCACACGATCTGGCTCGGCGCGCGCTACCGGGAATTGCTCGACGAGATTTTCAAGCAGAAGAAGCTAGCCGACGACTTTTCGCTTTACCTGCACAGGCCGACCGCGACCGACCCCAGCTTTGCGCCGGAGGGTTGCGATTCCTATTACGTGTTGTGCCCGGTGCCCAACCTCGATGGCGATATCAACTGGGCGGACGAAGGTCCGAAGCTGCAACAGCGCATCATCGACGCGCTCGACCAGACCATGCTGCCGGGCTTGAACGACACGATCACCGGGGCATTCCACATGACGCCGGAGGACTTCGCGCATGATTACCTGAGCGAGGCGGGCGCGGGTTTCTCGGTGGCGCCGCATTTCACGCAGTCGGCGTGGTTCCGGTTCCACAACCGCGCGGAAGGTCCGGAGGGGCTGTACCTGGTGGGCGCGGGTACCCACCCGGGGGCCGGAATGCCGGGCGTGCTCTGTTCAGCGAAAGTGATTGAAAAGCTGGTGCCAAGCCCCGTCAGCACGGACGCTTGAGAGAAAGAAGAGCGGTTTGTAGCGGGTGGGAATGCCCGCCACAAACGCTTATGACACCATTTTACCGCGCGAACGGGTTCCAGTCATCGTTCGACGATGTTCCGCGATACGACGTGCTCCCCGATGATGGCGTGCTGGCGACGGCCGCGGTCCGAAAGCGCCGGTGGGTCACGATCACCCGCGTGCCGATGCGAGTTTTGCGATACAGTTCCTGAACATGCGCGTCATGCATGCGCACACAACCGCTTGAAACTTCGCGGCCAATAAGCTGCGGCGCATCGGTGCCGTGGATGCGGTACAGCGTGCTTCCCAGGTACAGCGCGCGGCTGCCAAGCGGGTTGCGCGGATGACCGCCGGGCACATGGGCCGGCAGCTTGGGGTTCTCGCGGCGCATGCGCGCGGTGGGCGTCCAGCCCGGGTTCACCCTTTTCTGCGAAACCCGAAGTGTTCCACCCCAGCGGGCTTCAGGGCGAGGCACGGCAATCGGATAGCTCATGGCGCGTCCGCGGGCGCGCACGTGATACAAGCGCTTGTCGCCGAAACTGACGACGATCGTACCGACCCCGTAATTCTTCGAGAATGACACCATCTGCCGACCAGAGGAAGAACTGAAGTTCAAAAAAGACGAAAATTGCGCCGATGCGGGACGATCGACGGCTGGTGCACTTGTAAAAGCAGCGGTGCAAAGCGCAACCGCCGCGACCCAGAGGATACTCTTCTTCATCGAGGCCACCTTTTCTTAAAATGCGGATTGAACCGCATGCCGAGACATCAAAGATAACGAACAGACATTACGAAGCTATTTCCTGTGCGCGCGATCGAGCCATGATTGCTTCGACGCGGCGCGGCCTCTCAATTCACCAGGCGGACGCTGCCCATCAGCATCAGGCCGGTCGCCAGAACATGGTCCTGCAGGCGATCAAGCGGCCAGCGCGATAACGGCAGCCGCGGTGTCGCCCGCGGTTCGGAAACCCCGGTAAACGCAACGCCGCCACTCTCGCGGGCGGGACGATCCAGACCCACACGCGCCGGGCTGATCACCTTGCGGCAGTCATGGCAAGGCGCTGTCGCACTCAATTTTTGCTTGGGGCACGTCTGAGACGCTTCGCCATAGGCATGGGCCGGTGGCGTGGACAAGGCTGCCAGCGCAAGCCAAAGCGATCCCAACGCAGCGAGAACCGCCACGCTGCTCCTGCTCATCGAAGTCGCGAAATCCCTCACGCGCCAGTTCATGCCCCACACACGCTACCAGATCGCCCCGAACGTCAAGGTAGCACCACGGGGAGTCCCGCGTCCACGCGCCCGCAACTATTATGGCCGAACTGTGGCAGATCTGCACCGAATCAGGCGCTGTCGCGCAGTTCCCGGCGCAGTATCTTGCCGACCACCGTTTTGGGAAGTTCCTCGCGGAATTCGATGCGCCGCGGCACCTTGTAGGGGGTCATCTGTTCGCGGCAGAAGGAAAGGACATCGTCCTCGCTCAACTCCGGGTCTTTCTTGACTATCACCGCCTTGACGGTCTCCCCGGTCTGCCCGTCGGGGATGCCCACGACGCCGGCCTCCACGACGCCGGGATGCGACGCGATCACCGCCTCGATCTCGTTCGGATACACGTTGAAGCCGGACACGTTGATCATGTCCTTGGTCCGGTCGATGATGTAGACAAAGCCGCGCTCGTCGATTTTCGCCATGTCGCCGGTGTGCAAAAAACCGTCCTCGGTGAACACGAGCGCCGTCTCGTCCGGGCGCTGCCAGTATCCCGTCATCACCTGCGGCCCGCGAATGCACAACTCTCCCGGCTCGCCGACGCCGACTTCCGTGCCGTCGAGGGTGCGGATCGAGATGTCGGTGGAGGAGATCGGCAGGCCGATCGCGCCGGTGAATTCCTTGGTCTCAAGAGGGTTGATGGTCGCCGCCGGGGACGTCTCGGTCAGGCCGTAAGCCTCGATGAGCGGCTTGCCTGTCACGTCTTTCCAGCGCTCCGCGACGCTCTTCTGGACAGCCATCCCGCCGCCAAGCGTCAGGCGCAGGGACGAAAAGTCGAGCTTCTTGAAGTCCTCGTTGTGCAACAGCGCATTGAACAAGGTGTTCACCCCCGTCAGCGCGGTGAACTTCGTCTGGCTCAATTCCTTCACGAAAGCGGGGATGTCGCGTGGATTGGTGATCAGGACGTTTTTCGCACCAACCTTCATGAATGTCAGGCAATTCGCGAGCAGCGCGAAGATGTGATAAAGCGGCAGCGCTGTGACGATGACCTCCTGCCCCTCGCGAACATTAGACTTGATCCACGCGTGGGCCTGTTCGAGATTGGCGATCATGTTGCGATGGGTCAGCATCGCGCCCTTGGGGATGCCCGTGGTGCCGCCCGTGTATTGCAAAAAGGCGAGATCCTCGGGTGCAATCTCCACGCGCTGAAACCCGCGCCTCGCTCCGGCCGCCAGCGCCTGCTTGAACCAGACAGCGCCGGGGATGTTCCACGCCGGCACCATCTTCTTCACGCGCTTGACAACCAGGTTGACGATGTTCGCTTTCGGGAAGTCCAGCATGTCGCCCAGGCGCGTCACGACGACATGTTTCACCGATGTATCGGCGATCACCTTCTCCAGCGTATGGGCGAAGTTTTCCACGATCACGATCGCCTCGGCACCGGAATCCTTTAACTGCCCACCGAGTTCGCGCGGCGTGTAAAGCGGGTTGCAGTTCACGACAGTGTAGCCGGCGCGCAGCACCGCCAGCATGGCGATAGGGTATTGCAGCACGTTGGGCATCATGATCGCCACGCGCGCGCCCTTCTCCAGGCCGCACTCGCCCTGGAGATAGCCGGCGAAGGCATGAGACAAGCGATCAATCTCCACGTAGCTCAGCGTCTTGCCCATGCACACGAACGCGGAATGATCCGGGAAGCGGGCCACGCTCTCGGCGAACATCTCGGCAATGTTGCGATACTTGTCCGGGTCGATCTGAGCGGGAACGCCCGGCGGATAGCTGTCGAGCCAGATAGGGTCCATATCCTCCCTCCAGATGGCGCCGGCTCATTTGCAGCGGCCGGCTTTGCAACGTTTGCTGGAGCTTGCGTGTTACAGTATGGCAGTTTTACCGGGGCCGGAAGCGCGATTTGCCGCGGGTATCAGAGCACCCGCGTCTACCGTTCTTGTGGGGGGCCGCGCAAGCGCACACCAGGAGGAAAAATGGCCGATAACGAGTTGTTCAAGGATATTGACGCCTACATTGCGGAGCGGTTCGTGCAGGACGACCCGGCGCTCGACGCTGCCGCAGCGGCGGCGAAGGGGGCCGGTCTGCCGGATATCGCGGTGTCGCCGGTGCTCGGAAAATATCTATACCTGCTTGCCAAATTGACGAATGCGCGGCGCATCCTCGAGATCGGCACGCTCGGCGGTTACAGCACCACGTGGCTGGCCCGCGCGCTGCCTGAAGACGGTCATGTGGTCACGCTGGAATACGAGCCCAAGCACGCCGGCGTGGCGCGCGCGAACCTCGACCGCGCGGCTGTCGGACCGTGGGTCGAGATCATCGTGGGCGACGCCACGGAGTCGCTGCGCGAGATCGCCGACCGCGACGATCCGCCGTTCGATATGGTGTTCATCGACGCGGACAAGGAGAACTACACCACCTACCTCAACTGGTCGATCAAACTGACACGGCCGGGCGGGCTGATCGTGGCCGATAACGTCGTGCGCGGCGGCCGCGTGCTGGAGTCCGCGTCGACCGACAGCATGGTGCAAGGCGTGCAGGCGTTCAACGATGCGCTTGGGAAAGACCGGCGTGTCGAGGCCATTGCAACGCAGTTGGTGGGCAAAAAGGGGCATGACGGCATTGCGCTGGCGATCGTGCGTGCATGAGCGCGCCGCGCATGAGCAAACCGGGACATGGCAAACTGCGTAGTTTTGTCAGCTATCAGCAAGAGGAACTTGAGCGATGAAAAAGCAGCTCGGCGCGGCGCTCGCGCTCGTCAGCATGATGGCCGCTACGTCATCAGGCACGATCGCGTCGGGAAACCAGCGCGCATCGGCGCACGACTTCACCTTCACCGCGATCGATGGCAGCGACTTGCCCCTGGCTCAGTATGCCGGCAAGGCGCTGCTCGTGGTGAACACCGCCTCGCTGTGCGGCTTCACACCGCAATACGAGGGCCTGCAAGGCCTTTATGAGCGTTACAGCGATCGCGGGCTGGTCGTCATCGGCGCGCCATCCAACGACTTCGGCGGACAGGAGCCAAAGAGCGAAGGTGAGATCAAGGAATTTTGCCAGGGCGCTTTCGGCGTAACGTTCCCGCTGACCGAGAAGATCAGCGTGACCGGCGCGCAGGCGCACCCGTTCTACCAGTGGGCGCGCGAGACAGGCGGCGAAAAGCTCGCGCCGCGCTGGAACTTTCACAAATATTTGATCTCGGCGGACGGCAAGCTGGTCGGCGCTTTCAGCACCCGGGTAAAACCGCAGGCGGCGGAAGTGACCGACGCCATTGAAGAACAGCTCGCGTCCGCGCGGATCAATTAGACATCCATGGCCAGCAATGCCGAGAAAAGCGCGGGGCGCGACCTCGTCCTCGTGCTGGGGGATCAGGTGTCGCCTGCGCTGAGCAGCCTTCGCGCGGCCGATTGCGATAATGCGGTCGTGCTGATGGCCGAGGTCTTCGACGAAGCGACCTACGTCCCGCACCACAAGAAGAAGATCGCGTTCATCTTCTCGGCCATGCGCCATTTCGCTGACAAGCTGCGGGCGGAAGGCTGGCAGGTTGAATATACAAAGCTCGACGATTCGGGGAACGCTGGCTCCCTCGCCGGGGAAGTTGCACGGGCGATCGCGCGGCACCAGCCCGCGCGCCTGATCGTCACCGAGCCAGGCGAGTGGCGCGTGGCGCAGATGTTTTCGGACTGGCAGGCGCATTTCGACATCCCGGTCGAGGTTCTGGACGATGACCGCTTCTTGTGTGCGCGCGCGGACTTCACCCGCTGGGCTGAAGGGCGCAAGAGCCTGCGCATGGAGTATTTTTATCGCGACATGCGCCGTCAGACCGGCTTGCTGATGGACGGCGACGACCCCGAAGGCGGCCGCTGGAACTTCGACGCGGAGAACCGCAAGCCGGCGGATGACGACCTGTTCATGCCCGAGCCGGCCCGCTTCGAGCCGGACGAGACCACCCGCGAAGTGCTCGACCTCGTCGGGACGCGCTTTGGCAACCATGTCGGCGATCTGGAGCCATTCTGGTTCGCCGTGACGCGCGACGACGCCGAAGCCGCCTTCGAGACATTTCTGAAAGATGCCCTGCCCTCTTTTGGCGATTATCAGGACGCGATGCTGCAGGACAGGAAATTCCTGTTCCACAGCGTCTGCTCGCTCTATCTGAACGCCGGGCTGCTCGATGCGCTGGAGATGTGCCGCCGCGCCGAGGCGGAATATTATGCCGGGCGCGCGCCGCTCAACG
>CAYFVF010000041.1:0-11217 GCA_964346335.1 uncultured Hyphomicrobiaceae bacterium | reverse complement strand
CCGCGAACAGGCTCGCCATCTCTGCCCGGCTCTTGAAGCGGTGCTCCGGCGTCAGTCGGCGGCGGTCCTCCTCGCCGACATAGCGGCCTTCCGCGACGCAGATCAGCGCGTCATGCGCCTCGAAGTCCTCTTCCGCTGGGAAATAGCACTGGTTGGTGGCGACCAGCGGCAGCTCTTGTGCGTAAGCGAGTTCGACCAGCGACGGCTCCACCGCGCGTTCGCTCGCCAGCCCGTGGCGCTGCAACTCGACATACAGCCGGCCGGGGTAGATCGCCGAGAGCCGCTCCATCAGGCGCTTGGCGCGCGCCTTGTCGCCCTCGCGCAGCGCGGCGTCGACCGGCCCTTCCGGCCCGCCGGTGAGCGCGATCAATCCTTCACTGTGGCGCTCCAAATCTGCCAGCGTGACAAACGGCTCGGTGTCCTCGCAGTGGTCGAGATAGGCCGCGCTCGACAGCTTCATCAGGCTGGCGTAGCCGGTTTCATCCTTGGCGATCAGCGCGATTGCCCCGTCCGGGCGCGGGGCCGCGTCGGGGCGCGCGGGAGCGTTATCGCCAAACTGGACGGCCAGCGTGCAGCCGATGATCGGCTGAATGCCCGCACCCGCCAGCGTTTCGGAAAACTCCAGCGCGCCAAACAGGTTGTTGCGGTCGGTGATCGCGAGCGCAGGCTGGGCGTCGGCCTGCGCCAGTTCGGCGAGCTTCTTGATCGGCAGCGCGCCTTCCAGCAACGAGTAGGCCGAATGCACGCGCAAATGGATAAAGCCGGGTCCGTTGGTCATCGCGTCCTGCTCGCTTCCCTCAATGGTTCTGAGAGTAGCGCCATGCGCCGCGATTCGCTTCATCCCCGGATGATCTGTCCCCAGAGCTACTTTTATGCCAGCACGATGTCGAACTGCCCGGCAAGCGCTCCGGGTTCGGCCGCACCGGCGTCCTCAAGCGGCACGATCACGCGATCGCGCTGCGCCGGCTCGGTGATGCGGCCTAGGATGAAATCCCGCGTATTGGCCGGCTCGCCGGCGAAGTACATCTGGGTGATCAGCGTGTCGCCGCCAGGCTGCATGATCTTGAAATGTATATGCGGCGTGCGCCCGGAATAGCCCGCCGGCTTGATGGTGCGGAACACGTAGCGACCCTCAGCGTCTGTCTCGACGCGCCCGCGGCCCTGAAAGCCGCTATCGGCGGTGCGCTGCCCGCGCTCGTCCCACGGGTGATGGTAGACGCCGCTCGCGTCGCACTGCCAGATCTCGACGACAGCGCCCTCGATCAGCTGGCCGCTGCGGTCCATCACGCGCCCGCGTAGATGCAGCACAGTGCCAAGCGCTTTCGCGCCCTCGCCCTTCACCAGCACGAGGTCATTGTCGATGTCGCCGAGCCAGTCGGCCGGATAGAACGGACCCTCACTCTGGCCGGGCGTTGGCGTGAGCTTGGGCTCCAGTGCGGCTTGGGCGGGCGCGAGGGGTCGGGCAGCGGCAACTCCCAGGGCTGCGGCCAAGCCGGACAACGCGGCGCGGCGGCCGATCCAGGGCGTGCGAATGCGTGGCATATGCGTATTGCTCCAAAGGCCGGATTGGCGACTCAACTTCCGCCGGAAGCCACCCCCGCGGAAACCGGATCATGCTCCAAAAGCAGCCCGTCTTCAAGCTGCACCAGCCGATCCATGCGCGCTGCCAATTCAAGGTTGTGCGTCGCGATGACCGCCGCCAGCCCGGCCTTGCGCACAAACGCCAGAAGCTGCTGAAACACGCGCTCGGCGGTGGGCGGATCCAGGTTGCCGGTCGGCTCATCGGCCAGCAGCAGCTTCGGTGCATTCGCCACCGCGCGGGCAATGGCAACGCGCTGCTGCTCGCCGCCTGACAGCTCCGCCGGGCGGTGGTCCGCGCGCTCGGCAAGGCCGAAAATTTTCAGCAGGTCGTGCGCGCGCCGCTCGGCTTCGCGCCGGTCCAGGCCGGCGATACGCTGGGGCATCACGACATTTTCGAGTGCCGAAAATTCCACGAGCAGGTGATGAAACTGGTAGATGAAGCCGACTTCGGAGCGGCGCAGGCGGGTGCGCGCGCCATCATCCAGCCCGCCGCAATCCTGCCCGCCGATCACCACCGAGCCGCTATCGGGCCGCTCCAGCAGGCCCAGAATGTGCAACAGGGTCGACTTGCCAGCGCCTGATGGCCCCACCAGCGCCACGGTCTGGCCCGGCCAGATTTCCAGGTCCGCGCCGCGCAGGACATTGATCTCGCGCGGGCCCTGCATGAACTTGCGGTGCAGGCTGCTGGCGCTCAGCGCGGGTCGGGTTACACGTTGCTCCACGATGCCTCACTCATATCGCAGGGCCTCGACCGGGTCGAGCCGTGCCGCGCGCCACGAGGGATAGAGCGTCGCCAGCACCGAAAGGGTTAGCGCCATGATCACGACCGTGGCCACTTCGCTCACGTCCATGTCCGCCGGCAGGCGCGACAGAAAATAGACATCCGGCGAGAACAGGTCCGTGTTCGTCGCATAAGCAATAAATTCGCGGATGGCCTCAATGTTGAGACACACCACGACACCGAGCGCCAGCCCGGCCAGCGTGCCCACCACGCCGATGCTTGCGCCGGTTATGAAAAACACGCGCATGATCGCGCCGCGTGTCGCGCCCATGGTCCGCAGGATGGCGATACTGCTGCTCTTGTCCTTCACCAGCATGATCATCCCGGAGATGATGTTGAGCGCGGCGACCAGCACGATCAGAGTGAGGATCAGGAACATCACGTTCCGCTCGACCTTGAGCGTGTTGTAGAAGGTCGCGTTGCGCTCGCGCCAGTCCGACATGACAAGGTTCGGCGGCAACATCGCGGCAAGGTTTGGGCGCACCGCGTCCACGGCATCCGGGTTGTCCAGCATCAGTTCCAGCGCGGTGACGGCGTCCGGGCTGTTGAAAAACGCCTGCGCCTGGCCCAGCGGCAGGAACGCGATGCTCTCGTCGTATTGGCTCATCCCGATCTCGAAGATCGCGGCCACGGGATAGCGCTGGATGCGCGGCGCGGTGCCGAACGGCGTTTGCGCCCCGCGCGGGGAAACGAGCGTGACGCCATCGCCCACGCGCACGCCGAGCGAATTCGCAAGCCGCGTGCCCAGCACCACTGCGCGTTTGCCCCCGAAGCCGTCGAGCGACCCGAAATAGATATTGCCGCCGATCGCGTCCAGGCTCTTCAGGTCGTTCTCGCGGATACCGCGCACGATCACCCCGCGCGAGGCGTCGGCGGCGGACATCATCACCTGCCCCTCGACAAGCGGGATCGCCTTTTGCACCTGCTCCACCCCGCGCAGACGCTCGGCCACCTTGTCGTAGTCGGTAAACTCGCCGCCGATCGTGCGCACCAGCATGTGCCCGTTCAGCCCGAGGATCTTGTCGAACAACTCGTTGCGGAAGCCGTTCATCACCGCCATGACGATGATCAGGGTCGCCACGCCAAGCATGATGCCGATGAACGAGAACCCGGCGATCACCGAGATGAAGCCTTCCTTGCGCCGCGCGCGCAAATAGCGCAGCGCCAGCATCCATTCGAAGCCGGAGAAGGGGCCGGTATCGCGCGCCTGAGCCATTTTTGGTCCTTAGGACAGTTGCAACGCGCGCGGCGCATCGGCCGGACGCTGATCCAGCAGCATGTTGAGCGCGGCCTCAGGCGTCATCGTCGTGCGCTCACCGCTCGCGCGGCGCTTGACTTCGACCTCGCCGGATTTCAGCCCCTTGGGCCCAACAATCACCTGCCACGGCAGCCCGAGCAGGTCCATCGAGGCGAATTTCGCGCCCGCGCGCTCGTCGGTATCGTCGTAGAGCACATCCAGCCCGGCGCCTTGGAGCTTGGCATAGAGATCTTCGCAGGCGGCGTCCGTGGCGCTGTCACCCGCCTTGAGGTTGACGAGACCAGCATAAAACGGCGCAACCGTGTCGGGCCACACGATCCCGGCATCGTCGTGGCTTGCCTCGATAATCGCGGCCGGCAGGCGCGACACGCCGATGCCATAAGAGCCAGAGTGCAGCGTGACCCATTCGCCGTCCGGGCCTTGCACGCGGCAGCGCATCGGGTCCGAGTATTTTGTGCCGAAATAAAAGATGTGGCCGATCTCGATGCCGCGCGCGCTTACCTGCTTGTCTTGGGGAACGTCGCGGGCGAATTGATCGGCATCATGCATGTCGCTGGTCGCGGCGTACTTGTTCGTCCAGTCATCGACGATCCCGCTCAGGTCGGCGTCATAATCGACGTTGGCCGGCGCCGGCGTCTCCACGAGGTCGCGGTGGCAGAACACCTCGCTTTCGCCGGTGTCCGCCAGGATGATGAACTCGTGGCTCAGATCGCCGCCAATCGGCCCGGTCTCCGCCGCCATCGGGATCGCGGTCAAACCCATGCGCTGGAACGTGCGCAGGTAGGACACGAACATGCGGTTATAGGATTTGCGCGCGTCTTCCTGCGACAGGTCAAACGAATACGCATCCTTCATCAGGAATTCGCGCCCACGCATCACGCCGAAGCGCGGGCGAACCTCATCGCGGAATTTCCACTGGATGTGATAGAGAAGGCGCGGCACGTCGCGGTAGGACTTCGTTCCGTCGCGGAACAGTTCGGTGATCTGCTCCTCGTTGGTGGGACCATAGAGCATGTCGCGGCCATGCCGGTCCTCGATGCGCAGCATTTCCTGCCCGTAATCGTCGTAGCGCCCGCTCTCGCGCCAGATGTCCGCAAGCTGAATGGTGGGCATCAACAACTCGATCGCGCCGGCGCGGTCCTGTTCCTCGCGCACGATCTGCTCGATCTTCTTCAGGACGCGGAAACCAAGCGGCAGCCAGACATAGATGCCCGCGCTCGCCTGTCGGATCATCCCGGCGCGCAGCATCAGCCGGTGCGAGACGATTTCCGCCTCTTTCGGGTCATCGCGCAGGATCGGCAGGAAGTAGCGGCTCAATCTCATCGCAGCGTCCCACAAATCACAGCGGCAAAAATTTGCGCTGTCTTAAAACTATGGCCTGAAGCGGTCGTGCAAGCGCCAGCTTTGGGCGCGCGCCAGAGCATGCGTGCGGCATAGCCGAGTCCAGCTTAAAGCGCAATGCCACGCGAGCCGGCGCACGCGAAAGGGCGTTTGTCCGAGACCGCGACTGATCTTCAACGAATTGCTCATTGATTGGGCAAGATCATCACGAAATGATGACAACGCGCGCAGATTGAATTAAGGTCGACGCGCGGCGATGACGCAGCCTATCTGTCTGTCTGTTGAGGAGCACAGCGCATGAGTTTCGGTGTCAGGCGCGCCCGGGTCTAGGGAGGAAAACTCTAAATTTTTAAAAAGATACCCCGGTAAACGGGAACCCGGCTGCTCAATTTAAACTTATAACAAGAGTGGTTTAGCACTCGCGTCAATGCCAGACGATTATGTCTTGCACCTGGACAGGCAGGGCGTTCGCGCCTTGCCTTTTTTATTGTCACTCGAACCGCTCGTATTTCGGCAAAAATGGAATGCTGTCGAGCGGGATCAGCCGATACTCGACCACGGCGTAAATCGGCGCGAAGATCACGGCCGCCAGCACGGTGGTGATCGCGAACTTGCGCCAGATATGCGGGACCGACGGCGCCGCCGGCTCGGAGCCTTCGACCACCTCGCCCTGCTCTTCCTGCGAGCGGACCCCGAACGGCAGCACGACGAACAGCACCATCCACCAGCAGATGAAATACGTCGCGATTGCAAACGGCAGGCTCATTGACGCCTCCCTTGGTCTCGGCGCGCCGGTCCGCGCGTCACGCCTGTTCCAATTCGACCAGCGTGCCGCTGAAATCCTTCGGATGCAGGAACAGCACCGGCTTGCCATGCGCGCCGATCTTCGGCTCGCCGTCGCCAAGCACGCGAGCGCCATCGGCCATCAGCTTGTCGCGCGCCGCGAAGATATCCGCCACCTCGTAGCAGATATGATGGATGCCGCCTGCGGTGTTCTTCTCCAGGAAATTGGCGATCGGCGAGGAGACCCCCAACGGCTCCAGAAGCTCGATCTTGGTGTTTGGCAACTCTATGAAAATCGTGCTCACGCCGTGATCGGGCTGGGCGACCAGCTCTGAGACCTGCGCGCCAAGCGTGTCGCGATAGACCGCAGCCGCCGCGCGCGCATCCGGCACCGCGATCGCGACATGGTTCAATCGTCCCAGCACTGCTGACCTCTTGTCTCGGTTTCGCGTTGTGGCGCAGGATACAGGGCCGCGTTAGACCATGGCAACGCGAACCGTGCATAGCGGCTTCTTGCCCCACGCGGAATTGATCGCGCCGCGCACCGAACGGCGAACCGCCTCGCCCACCAGCTTGGGGTCCTTGCGGCGCGGGCGCGGTATGCTGTCGAACGCACCGAAAATCGCTGTGTCGACGATCTCCTCAAAGCTGCGTCCATCGCCATCGCGCGCCGGAATGCCGTGCATCACCATTTCTGGCTCGGCGGCCATCTCTCCATGGCGATCGACCACGAGGAACACCGCAATCGTCCCGACGAAGCTGAGCTTGCGCCGGTCGCGCAGCGGCCCATCATCCGCGCGCATGAGGAAACTGCCATCGCGCAGCAGCCGGCCGGAGGGCACCGCGTCGACAATTCCCGCCGGCCCGGGATACAGCCGCGCCATGATCCCGTTGCGCACTTCGGCCAGCGCGGGCACGCCTTCGGCTTTCGCCAGTTTCAGGTGCTCGTAAACATGGCGGTCCTCGCCATGCATGGGCACCATGACGCCCGGGCGTGTCCACTGATACATCTGGCGCAGCTCGCCGCGCCGGGCATGGCCGGAAGAGTGGATAGGCCCGTCGGGATAATCGAGGATGACCTCGACGCCCATCCGCGCCAGCTTGTTATACACCTCGTGAACCGAATCCTCGTTGCCGGGGATCGTGCGGCTGGAATAGATCACCCAGTCGCCGCGCGACAGCGTCACGTTGGGGTGGTCATCATCGGCAATGCGCGCCAGCGCCGCGCGCGGCTCGCCCTGGCTGCCGGTGCATAGCGCCAGCACCTTTTCCGGCGGCAGGTAGCCGTATTCATCCTCGCTGAGATAAGGCAGATCGTCCGGCCAGTAGCCGGTCTCCTCTGCCGCCTCGATAATCCGGCGCATCGCGCGTCCCACGAGCACGAGGTGCCGGTCCGCCGCTTTGGCCGCGCGCGCGACCGCGATCAGGCGCGCGACATTCGAGGCGAAGGTCGTGAAGGCCACGCGCTGCGGCGCTTCGGCGACCAGCTTGGCGAGGTTTTGCGCAACCAGCGCTTCCGAGGCCGTCATCCCCTCGACGACCGCATTGGTACTATCGCAGATCAGCGCATCGACGCCCTCATCACCCAGCGCCTTCAGCCGGTCGATATTCGTCGGCTGGCCCAGCCCCGGCTCGGCGTCGATCTTCCAGTCGGCCGTGTGGACCACGAGCGCGCCGCCCGCGCGGATCGCCAGCGCGTTGGTCTCGGGGATGGAGTGCGCCATGTTGATGAATTCCACGTCGAACGGCCCGATTTCGACCCGCCCTTCGTAGGGCACCTCGATCAGTTCGACCTCCTTGCCCCATGCAAGCTGCGCCAGCTTGCCGCGCAACAGCGTCAGCGAAAACCTGGTCCCGTAGACCGGCGCGCGCAGCCGGGGCCAGAGTTCGGCGACCGCCCCGAAATGATCCTCGTGGGCGTGGGTCAGCACGATGCCGGCGAGGTTGCGTTCGGACTCAATGAACGTCGTGTCCGGCGTGATGATCTCGATGCCCGGCTCAGCCGCCCCGGCGAATGTCACGCCGCAATCGACCATGAGCCATGTGCGGTCATCGCTGGGCCCGACGCCATAGAGATACATGTTCATGCCGATTTCGCCGATACCGCCCAGCGGCAGGAACACCAGTTCGGCCGTGTCGTTCTTATTCATGTTGCGCCGTCACACTGTTTTCGTCGGGGGTCTCCCGGCCTATGAGGACATCGCCCGCCGTGATGCGCCGCTCCGCGCCGTCTACACGCAAGCGAAGCGCACCCGTTTCGTCCAGACCGGCGAACCGTCCTTCGATCTGTTGTGCCCCAAGTTTAACAGAAATCAGCGCGCCGAGAGGGGCGGCATGTCGCAGCCATACGTCGCGGATATGTGCAAACCCCGAGCCGTCAGCCCAGACATCAAGCCAGCGCGCCGTGGCCGCGGCCAGCGTATTGAGCGCATGGGCAGGCTCCGGCGCATGACCAAAATCGCGCAGACAGGCCGCTGGCCGGCCCAGACCCGCCGGCGCAGCCGCCAGATTGATGCCTGTGCCGATCACGACGGCGCGCGCGCCGCCATCCAGCACGGCGCTTTCGATCAGGACGCCGCCGAGCTTGGCGCTGTCCACCATCAGGTCATTGGGCCATTTCAGCCTCAGCCGCGCGGTCAGCGTGGCGTCATCCGCAACCGTGGCGATCGTGTCGTATGCCGCGAGGCCGGCGAGCAATGGCAGCCCGCTGATCGCGCCGGCTGAGCAAACTGGCCGCAGAAGCACGCTGGCATACAGGTTGCCGGTGGGCGAGTCCCACGCCCGGCCGAGCCGCCCGCGTCCCTTGGTCTGCCGCCCGGCCCAGACCCACAACGGTGCGGCCGCGCCGTCCTGCGCCAGCGCCATCGCGTGGGCATTGGTCGACGGGGTTTCGCGCAGATAGATGGCCCGGACCCCACCGGGCAGCATGGTCTCTTGCTCGCCCGCGCCCATCAGTTCAGAAGCGCCCGCGCCGCCGCATCCGCCGCTGCCACGAGCGGGCCGGGCGCGATGAAGAACAGCAGCGTGAAGGCGCTGGTCAGCCCGAGCACGAAGCCGGGGCCGCTTTGCAATGGCTGGAAAGCATCGGCAGGCTCGTCGAAATACATGACCTTGATGACGCGCAGATAATAAAACGCCGCGACCACGGAGGCGACGACGCCAATGACCGCCAGCCAGGCCAGGCCCGCGTTCACCGCTGCCGCGAACACGTAGAACTTGGCGAAAAAGCCGGCGAGCGGGGGTATGCCCGCCATCGAGAACATCAGCATCGCCAGCAGGAACGCCACCATCGGCTGGTTGCGCGACAATCCCGAAAGCTCGTCGATGCCCTCGACCATACCCTCGGAGCGGCGCATCGACAGGATGCAGGCGAACACGCCAAGCGTCATCGCAACGTAAATGGCGAGATAGACCAGCACGGCCTGCGTCCCCTGCTGGCTGCTGGCGGACAGGCCCACGAGCATATAGCCGACATGGCCGATCGAGCTGTAGGCCATCAGCCTCTTGATGTTGTTCTGACCGATCGCGCCAAACGCGCCAATGGCCATGGACGCGATGGCGATGGCGATGATGATCTGCTGCCACTCTGCTGCCAACGCCGGAACCGCGCTCATCAGCACGCGCACGAGCAGACCAATGGCGGCCGCTTTCGCCGCGGCGGAAAACAGCGCCGTTGCGGGGGTCGGCGCACCTTCGTAAACGTCCGGTGTCCACATGTGAAACGGCACGGCCGAGACCTTGAACGCAAGCCCGGTGAGCACGAACACCAGTCCAAAGAT
This sequence comes from uncultured Hyphomicrobiaceae bacterium, assembly GCA_964346335.1. GTDB lineage: Bacteria > Pseudomonadota > Alphaproteobacteria > Rhizobiales > Rhodomicrobiaceae > Dichotomicrobium. The sequence continues at coordinate 1,694 of CAYFVF010000041.1, read as the reverse complement.
CAGCCCGAGCGAAGGCCCGCTCGCCTGCGCGGTGAGCGCGATCGCATCGAAGCCGGTATTGCCGGTGAAGCCGTAAATCAGCGACGCGCCATAGAGCAGAAACCCGGAGGCCAGCGCGCCAAGCACGAAATATTTCAGCCCCGCCTCGCTGGAGCGCAGCGAATCCCGCCGGATTGCGGCGATCACGTACAGCGACAGGCTCTGCAATTCCAGCGACAGGTAAAGCGAGATCAGGTCGTTGGCCGAGAGCATCAGCATCATGCCCGCTGTCGCCATCAGCACCAGCACGGGATATTCGGCTATGTGGCGCTTGGCGGCGCGCAGATAATCCTGCGACATGGTGAGCGCGAGCGCGCTGGCGAGCAGCACAACGATCTTCATGAAACGCCCGAAACCATCAGCGATGAACGCGCGGTCGAACAGCGTGACGGTCTCCGGCGGCTGCGCCAGAACCAGCCCCGCGGCGATCAGCAACGCGCCAACGCTCGCCCATGTGACCGTGCGCTCGGTGTTCGTCGTAAAAGCCGAGAACATCAGCAGCGCGATCGCGGACAGAAGCAGGAACGCTTCCGGCGCGAGCGCGCTGTGGGCGGCGAGAAACGCAGCGAAGTCTTGCACGGCAATCCCCGTTTATTGCGCCGCGGCCACCCGCGCCTGTTCGGCGGCGGCCAGCGCGGCATTATAGTTTTCGACCAGGTTGGCAACCGATGCGCTTGTGACGTCCAGCAGCGGCGCGGGATAGAACCCGAACAGCAGCGTCAGCGCCACCAACGGCAGCAGGATCGCGGCTTCGCGCGGGGTGACATCGGTGATCGCGCGCAAGGAGGGCTTCTCCAGAACCCCAAAGATCACGCGCCGATAAAGCCATAGCGCATAGACCGCCGACAGGATCACGCCGAGCGCCGCCAACAGCGCCAGCCAGATGTTGACCTGGAACGCGCCGGTCAGCGCGAGGAACTCGCCGACGAAGCCGCTGGTGCCCGGCAGCCCGACATTGGCCATCGTGAACACCATGAAGCAGAACGCATAAAGCGGCATCCGGTCGGCCAGACCGCCATAAGCGGCGATCTCGCGCGTGTGCATCCGGTCATAGACCACGCCGACGCAAAGGAACAGCGCCGCCGAAACGATCCCGTGACTCAGCATCTGGAAGATGCCGCCCTGCACGCCCTGCATGGTCAGCGTAAACACGCCCATTGTCACGAAACCCATATGGGCGATCGAGGAATAGGCGATCAGCTTCTTCATGTCCTCCTGCGCGAAGGCGACCATCGACGTGTAGACGATCGCGATCACGCTCAAGGCGAAGATAAGCGGCGCAAGCTCGGCCGAGGCGATCGGGAACATCGGGATGGAAAAGCGCAGGAAGCCGTAACCGCCCATCTTCAGGAGGATCGCCGCGAGCACGACCGATCCCGCGGTCGGCGCTTCGACGTGGGCATCCGGCAGCCAGGTATGCACCGGCCACATCGGCATCTTGACCGCAAACGAGGCAAGAAACGCCAGCCACAGCCAGGTCTGCATCCCGGGCGGGAAGTCGTAATTCAGCAGCGTCGGGATATCGGTGGTGCCGGCTTCACCGTACATCGCGAGGATCGCCACCAACATCAGCACCGATCCCAGCAGCGTGTAGAGGAAAAACTTCAGGCTGGCATAGACCCGGCGCGCGCCGCCCCACACGCCGATGATGAGGA
>CAYFVF010000040.1:0-11254 GCA_964346335.1 uncultured Hyphomicrobiaceae bacterium | reverse complement strand
TGCGCGCCGAGCGCGGCGTCCCAGGCTTGCGCCTTGTCAAGCCCAGCGGCGGTCTGGCCACTCTCGCCCAGATAATCCGCGATCAGGACGCCGCTCAGGCTGGGCAGTTGCCCGGTGACGTCGCGCAGTTTCTCGCCGATCTCGAACCGCTTGCCGTTGTAATAATAGCCGTCACAGGCGATCAGCACCTTCGGCTCGATCTGGCCGAAGCGGTCCATGACGCCCTTGACGCCGAAATCCGGCGAACACGAAGAAAACACCGCGCCGATGGAGGCGCTTGCGAGCAGCGCGATGATCGTCTCCGGCGCGTTCGGCATGATCGCCGCGACCCGGTCGCCCTCACCCACGCCCTGCGCGCGCAGCCACTGTTGAAGCTGCGAAACCTGAGCATTGAGGTCCGCCCAGCTCATCCGGCGTTCGATCTTGTCTTCGGCACGGAAGACGAGCGCCGTGCCGTCATCGCTGCGGCGCAGCAGGTTCTCAGCGTAATTGAGCCGCGCATTGGGGAAGAAACCCGCCCCCGGCATCTTGTCGCCGTCGACGAGGTAGGGCGGTGCCCCCTTCTCGCCGATAAAGCCTAGGAAATCCCATAGCGCTGGCCAGAATACCTCCGGAGCGCGCACCGAGAAGGCGTGCAGGTCTTCGGTGTCGCTGAAATGGGCACCATACTCATGCCGCACGAAGCGCATGAACGCCGTCAGGTTGCTGTGCTCGATCATGTCCGGGCTGGGCCGCCATAGCGGTTGAGACATCGTCCGGCTCCCTGCTGCATTTGGTGGCTTGCGTATCCTGCACCTTAGCGAAAACAGGGGCGCGAAGGCTATGGCCTTTGAACGCGGGTTCTGCTCACTTTAACTGGATCGGCGTGTGAAGACCGGCCGGGCGAAAAAGAAATCAGGGGCACTGCCAATGACCTCTCGGCAGTGCGCCCTGAACCCCGCTTTTCAGACACTGTGGCAGACCGGCCGGCGCGCGCGGCGACCGCACGCCGCGAATGCATAGGCCGGACCGGCCAAGCCCAGCGAGATCGTTTATTATTGCAACTTCGCGCGAACCCGCCTCGAAGCTGGCCCCAACCGTGCGCCTGATTCCCCTATGCTGCAAGATGCACATGCCCGATGCGAGACCCGATTCCGTGGGACGCGCCAGCGAAGCCTACATCTATATGTGGTGCTTGGAGACCAATCAGGTCCGAGTCGCGGGCCTGTTGTTCTCCGGACGCGGCGGCGTCCACGGACTTGGCCTTGGGAAACCGGATTATTTCGGCACGCGCTCCACGCAGACTCATTCCGCGGTCGGCTGCACGCATTACAAGCAAGAGTGGCAGGCTCATTCAGCCGATGACGCTGGATGTTACGTGATTGTCACACTGCAAGCGAAACGGGCTGGGGAAAGCGGAAAATTCGATAAAACCTAACTCATCGCTCTGAGTTTGCGGCAGAACCGGTGTTACTGGATTGTCATAGCGTGCGCGCGCAGCGCCCTGACCGGCGTGGGCGGCACAAGCTGATCCGCGGGAACCTGCGGCGCAGGCAATGCCAGCCAATCCGCGAAACGGTCTTTGAGCACGCCGCCCTGATCTTGCCACCACCCGGCGTCGAAGCGCAGCGCACCCGCCATGTTGCGCGGCATGGTCGGCACGAAACCGGCCATATCGAGATCAATCTCGCCGTGCTGGGCGACCAGCGGCAGCGCCGACGCCCGCACCGGGCCATAAGGGAACCACCGCGTCAGCCGCGCCTGGCGCTCGGGCATGGAAACATGGCGCAGCAGCGCCTTGGCCGCTTCCGGATGGGGCGCGGATGCCGGAACGGCCCAGTAATTGAAGCGGTAAATCTGTCCATCCCAAAGGAGGCGCAGCGACGGCTTGGCGCGTACCGTATCGGTGAACACACGCCCATTGAACGCGACGCCCATCACCACGTCTTCAAGCTCTTCAGGTGTACGGGCCGGGAAGGGCGCAAGCGCCTCGGCCGCATCATCCCACCAGACAATCGCGTGGCGCATTGATGACAGTTTTGCGAATGCGCGATCCTGGCCCTCGGGCGTCGCCAGCGTCTCGTAGACGGCTTCGGGCGCAACGCCGTCGGCAAGAAGGGCGAACTCAAGCACGTAAGGAGCCTGGCGCGGGAGCGCGCGTTTGCCGGGATAGCGCGCGAGGTCAAACAATGCGCCGATGTCTTGCGGCGGCTCGCCGAACGCCGCGCGTTGATCATAAACCGCCACGGCGGACCATGCCGCGCTGCCAGCAGCACACTCCATGAGCGCGCCGGGCAAGTAGTCAGCGGCGGCGCTATCGCCCTCCACACTGTTGGGCAGCGCAGCAGGCGAAATCTGTCTCAGCCATCCGGCCTCGCAGCCACGCCGCGCCGTCAGTACATCCACCTCTACGAGATCCCAGCCGGCCTTCTCGACCCCCGCCGCGCTCAGGGCCACGAGTTCGCCGTCATGATGGACATTGTCGAGCGGGTGGCCGGTGGCTGCCGTGAACGGCGCGAACAGAACACGCTCCTGCGCCGCGTAATAGGCGCCGCCCCACGTCGCGACCTTCAGCGTGATATCCTCGGGTCGTGGCGCTGGCGGCTGAGGCTCGGGCAGAGGTTGGGCGACGGGCGCGGTTTCCGGTGCGCTCGAAGGCCTGTTCGCAGTGACGGGCTCGTTCGCGGTCGTGGGGTCCGGGGTTTTCGCGGCTGCGGGGCGGTCCGCGTCTTGCGGCGGCGTGCGCTCCGTGCGCCCCATGCCGGCGCCAGGCTGGTTCGCGCCGGGTGCAGCGGAGGCTTCAGGGGTGTTCGTGGTGACGGCCGGCTCCGGGGCGCTCTGCTGTGTATTGAGCACGGAAGGTGAAGGCGTTCCCCCGGGTTGCGTCTCGGCGAGGCCCGGCGACCCCGCTGTAATCAAATACGCCACCACGGCCGCCATCAAGGCTCGCAATTTGCACTTCAACATCGCCATGCTCCCGCGAATACTCGGCACACAAGGTCGCCTGTGGCGTCATGGGGAAAACACATCACGGGCGGTTGGGCCACCCTGCACGCTTGCCCCGCGTATCAATCAGCGGCAGCGCGGGCGCCTGGTAGCTCACGCGCGGGTAGTGCAACGGCCCGCGCAAATGCAACTGGATCATATCTTCAAGAGCCGGCGGCAAGCCGGACACCCCCGCCTGCACAACGTCCACCCGCCCGGCATTGAACCTCCAGTCCATCGTCAGCTTCGCCAGATCGGCCTCACCCTCGCCGCGGATCATCCAGCCATCCTGCACAATCTCCAACCGCTCAAAGCCCAGCGCATCGCGACCGATGCTGAACACGGCGCGAAGCATATCATAGTCGCCGCGCCCGGGGGTCATCTGCATGCCGTCCTGTGGCGCATCTTCCTGCTGGTGTTGCGCGCGAGCCTGAGCCGCCAGCGCCGCGACATCCAGGGCAAGCTCGCCGCCCTGAAGCGCCATCAACCGCCCGGAGACACGCGCATTTCGCCACACCCCGTCGAGGCTGTTGCCAGCGCCTTGCATCGTGAACGACACATCTGCGGGCCCGCTCGCAAGGCTGTGCCCGCCCAGCCTGGCCAACAGCGCGCCGAGTTCCACGCCCGACGCGTTGCCTTTACCCGATAGGCGGAACGCGTCCTCGTGCCAGCGCGCGTTGAACTGCCCGTTCACAAGCCCGTCGAAAACCATCAGTTCGGCGAGGTCGAGGGTCGCACGCGCCTCATTGACCGACAAGAAGGCCGCGGCCTCGCGCGTTTCAGTCCCATCCAGCAAGATGCGCTCCGAGGAAAGCCGCACATCCGCGTCAAACTGCTCCAGCCAAGTACATATCGCGCGCGCACCCCCACGCCGGACACGCATTGGATCGCGCGCCCGGAAAACGCCATCGCCCGGGCCAACCAGCGAAAGGCCACGCAAATCCAGCTGGTTAAGACTTAACGTGCCCGAGAGTTGCGGTTTGCCTGCCTCCAGCGCGAGCGTCAAGAGACCGCTCATGCGCGTCGCGCCGGATTCCATCTCCAGTTGCTGCAGCGAAACCGACCCCGGCTTGACCTCAAGCGCACCCGAAGCATCGTAGCGAACAGCGTCGAACGCATCCCCGGCCGGCACATCGAGCCAGTTCGCGAGGCTTCGTATCGGCGCGTTCGTGATCGTTGTGCGGCCCGTGAAGCGCGCTCCGTTCGCCTTGACGATCCGGCCATCGATCAGCACCCGCCCGGTTGCCGGGCTGACCGCCTCGACCCGCACAGGTGCTTCGAGCGTTGGTCCCTTCGGCGTGAACGCGCCGCGCGCCAGCTCGAAACGGAGCTCCCCGCCATTCATCGATGCGCTCATATCCGCGCGCATCATCGCTGGGTCCACCTCCCGCCGCACGGTCAACGATACATCGGACAGGCCATCAAGCAGCGTGACAGGACCGGTTTCCGCGGTGATCCGCACATCATCCATTCTCAGGAATTCGAAAGGGGCCTGCCGCGCAGCATCGACAAGCGTGTCGAGGACAGCCGGCTCATTCAGCAACAGCGCCCGCCATGTGCGTCCTGCCTCACTGGGGGCCGGCGATTGGTGAAATGCTATGACCGGGCGGGTGACCCAGACCTTGCGGAACACGATGCGGCCATTGAGCAATTCCCACCGGCTGAGACTGGCCTCCACGATATCGGCGCGCAACCGCGACACCTCGGGAAACCGCTCCGGCGACCGGATCTCGACATCGCTCGCTTCAATCGTGAGATCGAACAGGCTGGTGAGGCGCACATCGCCGCTGACCCGCAGATCGCCCTCGGCCCACGCCGACAGCTTGGCGACAAGCTGGTCACGGATCGTCCGACCATCAACGAGATACGGCGCGGCCACGCCGAGCGCCAGCAGGGCGGCAGTGAGCAGGGCCAGTCCGGACAAGAAATTGCGCAAGGCTTTCATGCGGCGCCCGTTGTTATCGCGTCAAACGCCGTGCGGTCGCATTGGGTGGTCATGGGATGGGCTCTCTCGTGGCGCGTTCAGCCAACTCGAATGCGGTTGAAGATTAGACGCGAGGTCCGTATCTGGACAAGTCTTAACAGGGCGCCAACGAATCTCGGGGTAAACCAGCCGGCTGAGTCGCACCCGAAATTCCCTCTGCGAAACGGTGTGATTGCGAACTCTCCTCGCAAAACATGAGCACGCGACTCAACATTTCGCGCTCCAGCCCGGCGTGCGCACATCACCTTGAAAGCCTTTCCATGCCCGACCTCCGCAAGCCCGGCAACAGTTTCCGCCTCTTGTGGCACGAAAAACACAGCTGCATCTGACACAGGGGATGGCCCAAAACGTTGTGGCTGCCCGAAATGTCAGAGTTATTAAGGATTTGCCTGATTTCTACAACCAACGATTGCAACTGCCATTCTTGATGGGTGAGACTTAATTGGCGTTCAGGGGCGCGAACCTGCTTGACAGGCCAGCAGGAATTGCCCCCCTCGCCGTGCGCCGGATTATGTAGCATATTCAGTATGTTACGCCGCATATAGCACGCTCGTGCGATTCGATATTTGGCGTCATTTTTTGGTCACAAATGGTCGCGCCTCAGCCGCTTCAATAACCCTCAAAGGTTGCAAATCTCCGGGATTTTGTTTACACAAGATACTTCCGAACGGGGGCTAACCCCTCCTGAGTGAGTTCATAATCGAGTAATGCGTATCGCCACTCCCGGCCCGCAAAGTTCGCTTCGCTGGCAACGGCAGGGGTGCGTCTGGAAAGTCTGGAGAATTATGCGGTCTGCCGTACCACCACCTCTGGCTTGGCCAAGCGTCGCATTTGCGGCGTGCAGGGCGGGCTTCAGGCGGTTGCGTGCAGGCATCGTAACAGGAGGACGACATGACGAATACGCAGGGCCAGGCACGCCGGGCTAAGCGGTCGCGGTTACTTAGCAGCATTTTTGCGCGCACGCCGCGTGACACGGCGGCTTCATCCGAACGCCAGCCTCTCGAGAGCTGCCTCGAATCCACCACGCAGAAACAACCGGCACGAGCCATCGCACCAGCCGGTTGGCGCGATGTCACTGCCCGCTTGTCGCGCGAGACAATGGCCGAGGGCATCTGTGCGCGGTTCTTCACCGCGGGACGCGCCGCCAATGTTTCACCAGAGGCTGAGTTCATGACCGCGGGCCAGCGCCTGCAAGCGCTGAGCGCGGAGGCCAAGCCGTCCGATCTGGGGCCGCAAAACCTGTCGGCCTTGCTGGTGACGCCGGTGCGCGGTGCCCAGGTCAGCCGCGGTGATGGGGCTGATACGCAGCACGAAGACTGCGTCACGGCTGAAGCGGCTTAAGACGCGCGGCACGGCTCTAAAGACCGATAGCTTTACAGCGCGGAGATCTGCCTCGGGGGCGCGAGGTGGACGAAGCAAAATATTACCGCGTCCTGACTGGACATCTTGGACAGCGGTGTGAACAGCGGGGGTTTCATCGTGGAACTAGCAGAAGCAGCAACCGGCGCGGTACAAGCCGCTGGCCGGCACCAATCCGCCGTAATGGCGCAGAAGTGGCAGCGCATTCAGAAGCGTCTGCGGGCCGAACTGGGCGAGGACGTCTTCACGAGCTGGTTTGGAAGGGTCGAGCTCGAAAGTCTGGATGATGGGTGTCTTCAGGTTTCGGTTCCCACCAAGTTCTTGAGCAAGTGGCTGCGGTCGCACTATTCCGAGCACCTGCTCAAGTGCTGCGCGGCTGAATTCGACCATGTCGAGCGGCTCGAATTCCGTGTGCGCCAGCCCCACGACACCGTGCTGATGCAACGCGAGGCGCGACCCGGAACCCAGCAGCGTAACGAGACGCCGGCTGCGCAACCCGTTCCCGCGCGGCCCAACCTCGACACACGCACGGGATGCGAAGGCTTTGAAGGCTCGCCGCTGGACGCGCGTTTCACCTTTTCATCTTTTCTGGTCGGCAACGCCAACCGGCTTGCGCATGCCGCGGCGATGCAGGTCGTCGAGAGTGCGGGGGAACAAACGTCTCGCTATAACCCGCTGTACCTGCACGGCAAGGTCGGGCTGGGCAAGACCCACCTGCTCCATGCCATCGCCTGGGGCGTAAAGCAGCGCAAACCCGGCGCGCGGCTTTTGTATCTTACGGCCGAGCGCTTCATGTACAGCTTTGCCGAGGCGCTGCAGTCGCGCGGCGGGCCGGCCTACAAGGACCGGCTGCGTGGTATCGACGTTCTGCTGATCGACGATATGGAGTTCCTCCAGGGCCGCACCTTCCAGCAGGAGTTCTGCCACACGCTCAACTCGCTGATCGACGGCGGCAAGCAGGTGGTCGTAGCGGCGGACTGCGTGCCGATGCAGCTGGAAGGCTTCGATGCGCGCATGCGCTCGCGGCTGGCTGGCGGGCTCGTTGCCGAGCTGGGCCCGATGGACTACGAGCTTCGCCACGAGATCCTGAAACGCCGGGTTCAGGACAAGGCGAACGAAGATCCGGGCTTCGAGATTCCGAACGCCGTTGTCGATTTTCTGGCCACCGAACTGACCGAGGGCGGCCGCGAGCTCGAAGGTGCGATCACGCGCATTCACGCCGCTTACAAGCTCACGGCCCAGCCGGTGACGCTGGAGACCGCCGAGTACATCATCGCCGATCTCGTACGCGGAAAAGAACCGAAGCGCATCAAGATCGACGATATCCTGCGGGTTGTGACCAAGCATTTCGGCGTCAACCGCTCCGATTTATTGTCGTCGCGCCGTAACCGCTCGATCGTCCGGCCGCGCCAGATCGGCATGTATCTCGCCAAGTCGCTCACCGCCCGGTCCTTGCCGGAGATCGGCCGGCGCTTTGGCGGGCGCGATCACACCACGGTCCTGCACGCCATCCGCAAGGTGGATGAGCTGATCGAAAGCGACACGGCCCTGCGCGAGGATGTCGAAATCCTGAAGCGGCTGCTCAGGGATTGATGCTGGCTGCGCCGCCGCCCTAAGTGCTGGGTGGCGGCGGCCGCCCCGGTCGCATCCCGGTTTGGGACAAGCCGCGAAAAGCTCTTGTCAAACCCGCCTCCAAGCGCGAAAGTTCGCGCCCCGCGCGGGTGCTTTCATGTCGTTTCGGCAAATAGCGGCTCGGTGACACGCGCCTGGCGTCGGGCGGTGAGAAGCTGAAATCCAAGGGAACCGATCATGCGACTGGCGATCGAGAGGGGCGCGCTTCTGAAGGCCCTTCAGCATGTGACCAGCGTCGTCGAACGGCGTGTGACCATCCCTATCCTGTCCAATGTCTACGTCGCCGCCAGCGAGGGCGTTCTGCGCCTGAAAGCGACCGACCTCGACATCGAGGTGAGCGAGACGATCGCCGCCACCACCGAGACGCCTGGCGAAACCACCGTCTCCGCGCACATGCTCCACGACATCGTGCGCAAGCTGCCCGACGGGACGCAGGTCACTCTCGCCATGGACGAGAGCGGCGGGCACGTGAACCTGTCAGCAGGCCCGGCCCGGTTTTCGCTCGCCTGCCTCCCCGGCACGGACTTCCCGGACATCGCGTCTGACGAGATGAGCCACAGCTTCGCGCTGCCGGCGGGCGCCCTGCGCAAGATGATCGAGCGCACCCGCTTCGCGATCTCCACCGAAGAAACGCGATATTACCTGAACGGCATCTACTTCCACACCGTCACAGGCGATGACGGCGAGCGGCTGTGCGCCGTTGCGACAGACGGGCACCGCCTTGCCAAGACCGACTACGCGCTGCCCGATGGCGCCAAGGGGATGCCCGGCGTGATCATCCCGCGCAAGACGGTCTCGGAGGTTTTCAAGCTTCTCGGAGACCGCAGCGCGCCCGTGCAGATCGAGCTATCCAACGCCAAGATCCGCTTCGTGTTCGACAGCGGCGAGGACGAGCCGGGGCCGGAAAGCGTTGTGCTGACCTCCAAGCTGATCGACGGAACCTTCCCGGATTATGGCCGCGTCATCCCCCAGAGCAATGACAAGTCGATGACCGTGGACCGCACGGCTTTCGCCGCCGCAACCGACCGGGTCTCGACGCTTTCCAGCGAGAAGGGCCGCGCGGTCAAGCTGAACCTGTCTAAAGACCAGCTTGTGCTGTCGGTGAACAACCCCGATGCAGGCTCCGCGGAAGAGGATATCCCCGTGACATACGCGGGAGAGCCTCTGGAAATCGGCTTCAACGCTCGCTATCTCCTAGATATATGCGCGCAAATCGAGAGCGACAGCGCCACGCTCCTTCTTGCTGACGCAAGCGCGCCGACCCTCGTGACAGACACCGCCGATAACGCGGCCCTCTACGTCCTGATGCCGATGCGGGTGTGATGCGCGGGGTCGCCTCTCATGCGAAGCGTCGACCAGCGCGCGCAAGCAGGAGAAACCGCGTTTGACACTGCCAAGCTCCAGCGCCAGCGCCTTGGACATCGGCCCTTCCGATCGCCACAGCGAAGACACACCGCGCGCCTGGCTGTCGCGGCTCAGTCTCAACGGCTTTCGCAATTACGCCGCCGCCACGCTTAGTCCCGGCCCGGCTCCGGTCGTGCTCACGGGCGAAAACGGCGCGGGTAAGACCAATGTTCTCGAAGCGGTCTCGCTGCTGTCCCACGGGCGCGGGCTGCGCGGCGCGCCCTTCGCGGATTTGTGCCAGCACGGCGCTTCGGGCGGCCAGTGGACGGTTAGCGGGCGGCTGCATGTCGGCGACGACGAAACGATGATCGGGACGGGGCTGCGCCCCGGTGCGGAGGAAGGTCGAACAGCCCGCGCGGTCCGCATCAATGGAGCGCCCGCTCAACCGGGGGCGCTGGCGGAATATGTCAGGATGGTCTGGCTCACGCCCGCGCTGTGCAGCCTCTTCACCGGCCCGGCCTCGGAGCGGCGGCGCTTCCTTGAACGGGTCATTATCAGCCTCGATCCGCACCACCGGCGGCTGATAACGCAGTTCGAGCGGGCCATGCGCCAGCGCAATCGGCTGCTGGAAATGGGCGGCAGTGCTGCGCTTCTTGACGGGCTGGAAATGCAAATGGCCGAAGCCGGCGTGGCGATCGCGGCGGCGCGGCGCGACGCGCTGGCGCAGCTCTCGGCGGTGATCGCGCGGAAGTGGCCAGAGCGCGCGGACACGGCGTTCCCGGCCGCGGGGGTGGGCCTTGAGGGCCGGCTGGAAGGCGCTCTGGAAAACGAGGCCGCAGTCGATGCCGAAGACGCGTATGCGCGCGACCTGCGAGCAGCCCGCGAGCGCGACCGCGCCGCCAAACGCACGACCACCGGCCCGCATCGCAGCGATCTGATCGTGCATCACGCGCCCAAGGACATGCCCGCGCGGCTCTGCTCGACGGGCGAGCAAAAGGCGCTGCTCGTCGGCCTTGTTCTCGCCCACGCAGAGCTGGTGCGCACGATCTCCGGCGCCGCGCCCGTGATCCTTCTGGACGAGATCGCGGCACATCTCGACGCTGAGCGCCGCGGCGCCATGTTCGCCGAGGTCGAGGCGCTGGCCGCCCAGGCCTGGATGACCGGCACAGACCGGAGCGTGTTCGCGCCGCTGGATGGCAAGGCGAATTTTTTTGTGGTGGATCAGGGCGCAATCGCACCTGAATAGGGCGCAATATGTTAGACTGTATACAATAAGTTGAGCGCCCGAGCCAACTCATCAGGACGACACAGGAAAGATCAAGAACGTGGCCAGCGAAACCGGCATTGAACCGCACTACGACTCCCGCGACATCAAGATTTTGCGCGGGCTGGATGCCGTGCGCAAACGCCCGGGCATGTATATCGGCGACACCGATGACGGCTCCGGCCTGCATCACATGGTCTACGAGGTCGTCGACAATTCAGTGGACGAAGCGCTAGCCGGCTACTGCGACCAGGTCACTGTCATCCTGAACGCCGACAACTCCGTCACGGTCGAGGACAATGGCCGCGGCATCCCGGTCGACATTCATTCCGAAGAAGGCATCTCCGGGGCCGAGGTCATCATGACCCAGCTTCATGCCGGCGGGAAATTCGACCAGAATTCCTACAAGGTCTCCGGCGGTCTGCACGGCGTCGGCGTGTCGGTCGTTAACGCGCTGTCCTCGCGGCTGGACCTGACCGTCTGGCGCGACGGCAAGGAGCATTTCGTGCGCTTTGAGGACGGCGTCGCGCTCGCGCCGCTGGAGCCGGTGGGTGACGCCGGCGAGCGCACGGGCACCCGCATTGCGTTCAAGCCCTCCGAGGACGTCTTCACCGGGGTCGAATTCAACTACGCCACGCTGGAGCACCGCTTGCGTGAACTCGCCTTCCTCAATTCCGGCGTCCGTATCGTGCTGCGCGACGAACGCG
>CAYFVF010000039.1:0-11307 GCA_964346335.1 uncultured Hyphomicrobiaceae bacterium | reverse complement strand
ATTTCCAACAATCTCGGGGACTCGAAGAGCCTGATCGCTCATCCGGCAACAACCACGCATCAACGGCTGAGCAATGAAGTGCGCGCGGAACTGGACATCGGCGGCGACCTGCTGCGCCTGTCGGTGGGCCTGGAGGACCCGCACGACCTGATCGCCGATCTGGAGCGGGGCTTTAGCGCCGCTCATGGTTGAGCGCGCGCCGGAGCGGCGGCCGCGCCCCGACGCGGATCGCGGCAACGCGATGATCGATCTCAGACCCGTCCTGCTCGTCGTGGGCATCTTGCTGTCGACGCTCGGGGCGGCAATGCTGCTGCCGGTGCTGTTCGATGTCGCCGCCGGCAACCCGGACTGGATGGTTTTCGCGGCCTCGTCCAGCGTCACGCTGTTCGTCGGCATCACGCTTTGCGTGTCCAACTGGGGGCGCACGCGTGATCTCAGCACCAAGCAGGCATTCTTGCTGACGAGCGCGTCGTGGACGGCGCTCACCGCCTTCGCGGCCATTCCATTTACCTGGTCGAGCCTGCAACTCAGCTATACCGATGCCTTCTTTGAGGCGATGTCGGGCATCACGACCACCGGCTCGACGATCATTACCGATCTGCGCGAGGCGCCGCCGGGGATCCTCCTTTGGCGCGGCCTTTTGCAATGGCTCGGGGGCCTGGGGATCATCGTCATGGCGCTGTCGGTGCTCCCGATGCTCAAGGTCGGCGGCATGCAGCTTTTCCGCGTCGAGGGCTTTGACACCGCCGGCAAGATCCTGCCGCGCGCAACGCAGATCGCGGGTGAATTGTCGGTGCTTTACATCACGCTGACGGCCGTATGCGCGGTTTGCTACCAGGCTTCCGGCATGAGCGCCTTCGACGCGCTGGTGCACGCGATGACCACGATCGCGACGGGCGGCTTCTCCAACCACAACGACTCTCTTGGCCATTTCGCCAGCGTGCCTGTCGAGTTGACCGCCGTCGTGTTCATGGTCCTGGGCAGCCTGCCTTTCGCGCTTTATCTGCGCGCGCTTCACGGCGATTTCCGCGCCATGTTGCGCGATAGCCAGGTCCGCTGGTTCCTTGCCACGGTTGCGGTATTTGTCGTCGTCGGGGTCCTTGCCCACGCGCCCGGTGCGCCAGAGACGCCGAGCGGGCCCTACCTCGATTCGCTGTTCAATGTCGTGTCGATCATGACAGGCACGGGCTATGCTACGACCGCGTATGACGTCTGGAGCCCGATGGCGGTATCGCTGTTCTTTGTCCTGATGTTCATTGGCGGGTGTTCCGGCTCCACCTCCTGCGGGATCAAGATTTTCCGCTTCCAGGTGCTGTTCCAGGGGCTGCGCCAGAAAATTCGGCTGATGTTCCATCCGCACGGCGTTTTTCTGGAAACTTATAACGGCCGGCCACTCTCGCCAGACGTCATCAGCGCTGTGACGACGTTCTTCTTTTTGTATCTCGGCTGCTTTGGTGTCACGGCCGTCGCGCTGGAAGCGATGGGCCTTGACACGATCACCGCGATATCCGGCGCGGCGACCGCGATCTCGAATGTCGGACCGGGACTTGGCGAGACGATCGGTCCGGCCGGGAACTTCGCCAGTCTGCCTGACGCCGCCAAATGGCTCCTGAGCGCCGCGATGCTGCTGGGCCGACTGGAGTTGTTCGCCGTGCTGGTGCTGCTCCTGCCGACGTTCTGGCGCTCTTGACGCTAGAGCGATTTTCGTTCTGACTGAACCGAAAAGTCGCTCTAATTATCTGATTTGAAGCGCATTTTTCTCCGAAAACCGATTCCCACTTTTCAGAATGCGCTCTAGGCCGCCCCGCCGCGCGCTTCACCGGCGTAAAGCCGCTTGAGCGCGCCAGCCGCCCGGCCGACGTCGCGCCCCACGCCCATGAGGGTCGGCACGAGGATCAGCACGAGGAAGGTGGCCGCGGCCAGCCCGAACACCAGCGTAATCGCCATCGGGATCAGGAATTGCGCCTGCCGGCTGGTCTCGAACATCAGCGGCGTAAGTCCGCCGATGGTGGTGAGCGAGGTGAGGATCACCGCGCGGAAACGATCAACCGATGCGCCGATGGCCGACTCGCGCAGGTTTTCACCCGCCTGCAATCGCTCGTTCAGGCGTGTGACGAGGATGATCGAGTCATTCACGAGAATGCCGGTCAGGCCGAGCAGGCCGATCATGCTGATGATGGTCAGCGGAAAGCCCATGATGTAGTGCCCGGCGATCGCGCCGACCAGTCCGAACGGGATGATCGCGATCACGGCCAGCGGCTTCAGATAGCTCCCGAACACGTAGGCAAGAATCACGAAGATAAGCGTCAGCGCCACGAGACCGCCAAGCTGCAGGTCGGCGAAGGACTGCTGCTGATCTTCCTGGCGGCCGCCGAACTCGTGGGTAATGCCGTATTCTTCGACCAGTTCGGGCAGCACACCGCCGCGCAACTGATCGACCACGTTGCCGACGCTGTTGACCTCCGCGTCGATGTCGCCTGTCACTGAGACCGTGCGCTTGCCGTCGATCCGGCGGATGATGGAAAAGCCGGTTTCCTCGCGGATGCTGGCGACCTCGGGAAACCGCACGAAAGATCCGTCCTGCGCGCGCAGGTACAGGTTTTCCAGCGCCTGGGGCCCCCCGATCTCCTGCTTGCGCCGCACGCGCACCGTGATTTCCTCGTCGCCCAGCGGGAAGCGCGTTGCGATTGCCCCGTCGAACGCGTTGCGAAGCTGGCTGCCGACGCTCTCGGCTGTGAACCCGAGCGCCAGTCCGCGCGGTGTGACCTCGACGATCAGTTCGCGTTTGCCATAGGGCATGTCGTCGGAAATGGCGGTGACGCCGGGGAAGCCCGTCAGCGCGGTCTTGACGCGTTCGGCCGCCGCTTTCAGGTCGTCGATCGGCGCATCCTGCAGGCGCACGTCAATGTCACGTCCGGGCGGACCGACCCGCTCCGTGTTGACGGTCGCGCGTTCGATGCCCGGTATCGCCGGCAGGCGTTCGCGCCAGGCATCCATGACGGTCGCGGTGCGGATCGTCCGCGCCTCGCTGGGCGTGAGCTGGACAGCCACCTCCGCGATGGTGTCGCTTTGCGTGCGCCCGGCGCGGCCTAGCGTGGTGAAGGCCGTGACCACGAGACCGCCTTCGCCGTCGGTCAAGGCTTTCTCCGTTTCGCTCAGCGCATCCTCGATCCGGCTAAGCGCGGCAATGCGATCGGCCTCCGGCATTCCGGCCGCGAACTCGACTTCGGCCGAGATGTTCTCCGATTCCGGGGAGGGGAAAAACTGGAAGTCGACGCGCCCGCCGGAGACCAGGCCGACCGACAGGATGGTCGCACCGATGGCCACCGCCAGCGTGGTGTAGCGCCAGTCATAAGCCAAGCGGATGAGGCCGAGGAACGGCCCGGCGCGAAAGGCGTCAAAGCCACGGTCGAATGAGCGCCGGAATGCGCCGGGCGGGCGATTGAGCTTGCCGCCGCCGAACCCGTGGCTGAGGTGTCCTGGCAGGATCAGGAAGCTCTCGACGAGGCTGGCGAACAGGACCGCGATTGCCACCAGCGGGATCGCCACCATCACATCGCCGATGCGCCCGCTGATCAGGAACATGGGCAGGAAGGCGGCTGCCGTCGTCAGCGTCGCCGCGGTGACGGGCATCATCATCCGCTTGGCGCCGATCTCGGCGGCGTCCATCCGGTCTTCGCGCATGGTCTGCTGTGTGGCCGTTTCCTCGCCCACCACGATCGCGTCGTCCACGATTATGCCCAGCATCATGATCAGCGCGAACATCGAGATCATGTTGATGGTCTGCCCGGACAGGAACATGACCGTCAGCGTGGCGAGAAAGGCGATGGGAATGCCGGCGGCGACCCAGAACGCGATGCGCGCATTCAGGAACAGGAACAGCACGATCAGGACCAGCACCAGCCCTTGCAGGCCGTTCTGGATGAGAATGCCGAGGCGCTGGGTGACGTATTCGCCGCGAATGTCGTAGACCTGCGTCGTGAGGCTTTCGGGCAGGGTCGGCAGCACCTTGTCCAGGTGCTGCTTCATCATCTCCATCGTCTGGAGGGTATCGGCGCTGACCGCGCGCTCGACCTGCAACAGGATCGCGCGGCTGCCGTTGTGCAGCCCGATCACGGCGTTGTCGTCAAACTCCGGCTTGACGCTGGCAATGTCGCCCAGCCTGACCTTGTTGCCGGCGGCGTCCGACTTCACCTCTATCTGCGCGACTTCGCCGGCGGTGCGCCGCTGCGCCAGCGTGCGCAACTGGACCTCGGATGCGCCTTCCACGGTGCCCGAGGGCAGGTCGCGGGTTTCTTCGCGCACCCGTGTGGCAATCTGGTCCAGCCCGAGGTCGAGCCGGCGCAATTCAGCCTCCGGGATCGTCGCCCAGATTTCCTCGTCGCGCGCGCCTGTGAAGCTCACGCGGTCGATGCCGGCATCAAGCAGGCCGTCGCGGATCTGCTTCGCGTAGTCCTTCAGCGTGCGCTCGGAAAACGGTCCCGATATCGCGATCTTGGCGACCGGCTCATAAAATGTGATGCGGTTGATGGTCGGTTCTTCGGCGGCGTCCGGCAGCGTGGTGACGCCGGTGACCGCCTGCTCCACGTCGGACTGCGCCTTTTGCAAGTCCGCATCGGAGAAAAACTCGATATTGAACACCGCGATGCCCTCACGCGCGATCGCCGTGATCTTGTCGACATCATCCAGGAAGCGCAGTTCCGGATCGAGCGCATCAATGATGTTTTCCTCGACATCCCGCGCGCTTGCGCCGGACCATTCCACGGTGACCGTGATCGCGGGGATCTCGAGTGTCGGGAAAAACTGCGTGTTGAGCCGGAATGACGCGAACAGGCCCAATACGATGATGGTGATCATCAGCAAGTTCGACGCCGTCGGGTGGCGGACGAACAGGCCGACAAGCCCGCGCCGGCCGTCGAGGTTCTCAGACATCCGGCTCCACCACGTTCACCTTGACGCCATCGCCGGGGCGCGCGAGTCGCGTCACGGCGACCGCCTCGCCATCGCGCAGATCGCCGCGCACGAGCACATCGCCCTGTGTCGCGCCCAGCTGCTGGATCTCGCGCCGGCTCAGGCGGCCATCCTCGATCACGTACACATGATTGTTGCCGTAAAGCGCGGTCTGCGGCAGCCGGACCACATCCGGGCGTTCGACATCAGGCACGCGCACTTTGACGAATGCGCCGGGGCGCAGCGGCGTGGGGTTCAGCGGGTCAACCAGCCGCGCATAGACATTGACGCCCCCGCTTGATGCCGCGATCCGCGACCCGACCCGCACGATTTCGGCCTCGTAAACGAATGGATCGTCCCCGACATACCAGCGCACCTCGACCGGCCGGCCCAGCACGCCGCCGGATTCGCGCACAATACGGCCGTACTGTGCATCGCTGAGCGTCACGCGCACCTCGATCCAGGATTTGTCGATCAGGGTGGCCACTGGATCGTTCGTGCTGAGCACCTTCCCGACTTCAGCGCTTGGCTCGTCCACGTACGCGTCGAACGGCGCATTCAGGCGCGTGTCGTCGCGGTTGCGTTGAGCCGTGCGCCGGTTGGCCTGAAGACGCTGCAGGGCCGCGCGCTGCTGCTCTGCCTGGGCTTTCAACACGGACAAGTTGATCTCGCCTTGTTCGACCGTATCCTGGCGCTGGCTCACGGTCAGGCGGCGCTGGTCAAGCGTCTGCCGCGATACGGCCCCGGTATCGACCAGCCGCTCGGCGCGATCGAGGTCGTTCTCCGCAATGTCCAACTGCTCGCGGGCGCGGGACAGCGACGCCTCGGCGGCGCGGACCTGCGCCTCGTTCTCGGCCAGGCGCGCCTGCGTTTCGGAAATCTGCGCGTTCACCTCGGCGAGCGCGATGTCATAGTCGAAAGGGTCGATCCGCAGCAGCAGTTCGCCCTGCGAGACCTCACCGCCTTCGCGCAGGTCCGGCGAGGCCTCAACGACCTCGCCCGCGACGAGCGCGCGCAACTGCACCTCGCGGCCGGCAACCGACTCGCCGAATAGCGTCAGGTTGGGCTGATAAGTGGAGTGGGTCACCGTGACGGCCCGCACCGGCGAGGCGGCCTCTTGCGGTGGTTGCGGCGCGACATCCGGCTTGGTGGCGATGAGGTATTGATATCCAGCGTAAGCCGCGGCCAGCAGCGCCAGCGGGATCGCGAACTGCAGCAACATCCGGCCGCCACGTGCCAGCATCCCGAGGAATGTCCTCGGTTTCTCAGGCGCCTCATCCGGCGAAGCCGGAGAATGTTCCACGGGGCGGTGTTGCAGCATCTAGAAACCCTGAACCAAGAATGCTGAAAAAGGTGCTGGTCGCATTAAACTGAATAATCAATGAATGATGTGTATGCGGCTACAACACCGCGTCATCAGCCTCGTCACCCTGTTCAACCGTCCCCGAGGATCGCTTCGGCCTCGAACTCGTACTGGCGGTTGCAGAACTCGCAGGTGACCGAAACTTTCCCGTCGTCCTGCACCATCTCTTCCAGCCGCTCGCCCGAAAATCGCTTCAGCAAATCTTCGACGCGCCCTCGCGAACACTGACAAAACGCCTGGATGGCGCTTGCCGGAAAGGCGCGAACGCGCTCTTCGTTAAACAGCCTGATGAGTAAACGTTCCGGCGACAGCGTCGGATCAAGGATCTCGTGGTCCTCCACCGTCGCGCCGAGCATCGAGGCCCGGTTCCAGTCTTCGGCGCTCTCGCTTTCCGCGCTGGCGGCGTGGATCGCGTCGCGCCCGCCTTCCGCACCGATTTTCTGGATCATCAGACCACCCGCGCGCCACGCCCAACCGCCCGGCTCGCCCGAGCGGGCGCCCACGAATTGTGGCGCGACCGCAACGCGCAGCAGGCTGGGGATCTGTTCCGACTGGCGGAAATAGGTGTGCGCTGCGTCAACCAGGTTCTCGCCCTCCAACTCGACGAAACCTTGATAACGCTCCATGCCGCCGCCTGGTTCGATCGTCATGGCCATGTGTCCCTGGCCGAGCAGCCGAGGCTCTGCGTCGCCGGCGGCTGTGATGGCATCGCGCACGCTCTCATCGTCATAGCTGGCGTAGGCGCGGACCTCGCCCGGCGCGCGGAACTGCACGACGAGAAAGCTGATAGGGCCGTCCGAGCTGGTCTGCAGGGTGAGCTTGCCGTCAAATTTCAGCGAAGCGCCGAGCATGACGGTCAACAGTGTCGCCTGGCCCAGCAACCGCGATACCGGCTCAGGGTAGTTGTGGCGAGACAGCAGGTCGTCCACGACAGGCCCGAGGCGCACGAGGCGTCCGCGCACGCCAGCGCTCTCGATCTGGAAGGGCAGCACGTAGTTTTCGAGACCGCCGACCAGTTTGCCCTCTGTCTGGTCAAGCACGTCGTATTCCGATTTCGTCTCGCCGGATCCGCCAGCCATTTACTCCGCCTCTAGACACCAAGCCAGGATTGCCCGCTGCGCATGCATACGGTTTTCGGCCTCCTCGAAGACCACCGATTGTGGCCCGTCAATCACCTCCGCCGTGACCTCGTGGCCGCGCTGCGCGGGCAGGCAGTGCATGAATATCGCATGGGGGGCCGCCCGGCTCATCAGCGCCGCGTCCACCTGGTAACTGCTCAGCAACGCCATGCGCCGGTCGCCGTCATCATGGCCCATCGACACCCACACATCCGTCAGGACGCAGTCCGCCCCCTTGATCGCGGCTTCCGGCTCGTCGTGAATGACAATATGCCCATCGCGCGCAACCGTGTCCGCCACGAGTTTCTCCGAGGGGCGATAGTCTTCCGGACACGCGATCGACAACGTAAAACCAAACATGGCCGCCGCATGAAGCCACGAGGTGGCGACATTGTTATTCGCGTCGCCGATCCAGGCAACCTTGCGTCCCGCGATCGGGCCAAGACGCTCCTCGAATGTCATGACGTCGGCAAACACCTGGCACGGATGGGAAAAATCCGTCAGCCCGTTGATCACCGGGATATCGGCATGAGCGGCCAGCTCCAGCAGGTCGGCGTGCCGCGTCGTACGTAACATGATGATGTCGACATAGCGCGACAAGACCCGCGCGGTATCGGCAATCGTCTCACCGCGCCCAAGCTGTAGCTCGTTGGCGTTCAGAACAACCGTTTCGCCGCCAAGCTGGCGCATCCCGACATCGAAGGACACGCGCGTGCGCGTTGAGGGCTTGGAAAACAGCATGGCGAGCACTTGTCCGCGCGCCAAATGCGCAATCGCCAGCCTGTCACGCTGAAATCGCGCCTTCATTGCGTGGGCGCGCTGCATCAGGTCACGCAGAATGGCGGGATCGAGCGTGTCGAGATCGAGAAAATGACGAAGCGTCATGACGAATCCATATCTGGCGGGCGGTCACCGGTCACGAGGAGGGCGTTGGGGCGGGGACTGTTAGCCGTGATGCGCGACGCGCGTATCCGATGCGCTTTCCAGCGCGTCTAGCGCCGCGTCGATGCGCGTGCAAGCATCGCGCACTTCGTCTTCGCCGATAATGAGCGGTGGCACCAGCCGCACGACATTGTCCCCCGCGCCCACCGCGAGCATGTGCTGGTCCCTCAGCGCGGCGACAACATCGCCCGCGGGCGGGGCGCATTTCAGGCCGAGCATCAGTCCTTCGCCGCGCACCTCTTCGATCATGCCCGGATGCGAGTCGATGATGCCCGCCAGTTGCTGGCGCAGCCTTAGCCCGGTTTGACGCACATGCGCCAGGAATTCGGGCTCCAGCACGATGTCGAGCACCGCATTGCCCACTGCCATTGCCAGCGGATTACCGCCGAAGGTCGAGCCATGCGTGCCAACGGTCATGCCGTGCGCGGCGTGCTCGGTGGCCAGGCACGCGCCTATCGGGAAGCCGCCGCCCAACCCCTTGGCCGCCGCGAGGATGTCCGGCGCGATGCCGCCATGTTCATGGGCGAAGAAACATCCCGTGCGGCCGACGCCGGACTGCACCTCGTCGAGGATCAGCAGAAGCCCGTGTTCGTCGGCCAATTCGCGCAGTGCGCGCAGGAACGGCCAGCCGGGATGCCGGATGCCGCCCTCGCCCTGGATCGGCTCGACGAGGATGGCCGCCGTTTCATGCGTGATGGCTGCGCGCGCGGCGTCTATGTCGCCAAACGGCGCCTTGTCGAACCCGGGCATTGGCGGGCCGAAGCCGCTGAGCAGCTTGTCCTGTCCGGCCGCGGCAATCGTCGCCATTGTCCGCCCGTGGAACGCGCCTTCAAAGGTAATGACCCGGTAACGCTCGGGCGCATCATTGGCCGAATGATACTTCCGGGCCATTTTGAGGGCGCACTCCAGCGCCTCGGCGCCCGAATTGGTGAAAAACACCGTCTCGGCGAATGTCGCGGCGCATAACCGCTCGGCAAGGCGTTCTTGACCGGCAACGCGGAACAAGTTGGAGGTGTGCCACAGCTTATACGCCTGCTCCGACAGGGCTTCGGCAAGTTTCGGATGGGCGTGCCCCAGTACGTTCACCGCGATGCCCGCGGTGAAGTCGAGATACCGCTCACCCTCCGCCGTGAAGAGATACGCGCCTTCGCCGCGCTCGAAGACCAGGTCTGCGCGGGCATATGTGGGCAGCACCGCTGGCATGGCTGAAGACGTCCCTGTCGTCTGCGATAAGACATGTGATTGCGCCACAGACGGCTTGGTTCGGGCGCTGTAGCGTGGTTGCATATTCCTGACTTCCGTGAATCCTGTCAATTGGCCGAAAAGCCACAGTGCGGCAATAATTTCCGAGAAACAGGGCTGACGGCCGGCTGAGCGTTTGAGTTTTCCGGGCGTTCGTGGCACTTCAAAAGAACATTGCCGATCTCGCTCACACCCTGCCCGCTGTGGCGGGAGCGCAACGTGGGCGAAGTACCATCGGCTTGTAAGGGGTGGCGGCCCCGTTCCAGTCCTCAGTATCCGCCTCGGCCTAGACGGGCATGTTTGCACTTGCTTGCAAGTGGAATGCGGTCATCGCCCGCCGCCGACAAGTGTTTTCCCAGTACAGCGTTCGTCGTCGTTTTCGACAGCTTTAACGAGCTTGATCATTGCGTTGTCGCGTTGCGTCCAGCGGGGGTTGTTGACGCCGCGTCTGCGCGAATGGCGCCGCATTGCTGTGCGGCGCGCACGGATTAGCCATGAGGAGGCTTCGATGGCATGGACGGAAGAGCGTGTGGCGCTGCTCACGCGACTATGGAACGAGGGGCACACGGCCAGCCAGATCGCTGAACAGTTCGGCGATATCACGCGCAATGCAGTGATCGGCAAGGTGCACAGGCTCGGCCTGTCGGGCCGCGCTGCGGCATCGCGCTTTCGCGCCGCGCGCATCAAGATGCGTCCGCGCCAGGCAAAGACCGGCGGCGCTTCGGCGGCCCTCCCGGTGCAGGGCAACACCGCGCTGAAAGCAGATGCGGAAACCGTCACCGCCTGGCCTGCGCCCGCGCGACGTCCCGCGCTTCGGCCTGTCGAACAACCCGCGCCGGATAGCGGTCCGGTGGTCGGATTGCTTGAATTGAAAGAGCATAGCTGCCGTTGGCCCATCGGCGAGCCGGACCAGCCCGGTTTTGGTTTTTGCGGTTGCCGCAAGGCAGAGGGCAGCCCCTATTGCGAGCGCCACGCCGCCATGGCCTATCAGACTGTGCAGCGGCGGCGCGCGGAGAAAGAGGCGGCCTGAGCCGAGCGCTGCGGGGGGCGGGCTTTCCTTCTGCCGCCGCCAGGCGTGGCGGCCCGCCCAAACCGTCAAGGTGGACGCGGCATGCTAGCTGCTGCTCTCCGGCTTGTGCGCCGCCTTTTCGCCGAAGGCATAGCCCGCGCCGCGGACCGTGCGGATCGGGTCTGGTTCGCGTCCGCGGTTCAGGGCTTTGCGCAGCCGGCCGACATGCACATCGACCGTGCGCTCGTCGACGAACACGTCGCGGCCCCACACGCCGTCGAGAAATTGCGTGCGGCTGAAGACGCGCCCGGGCGACTCCATCATGAATTCCAGCAGCCGGTATTCCGTCGGGCCGATGCGCAGTTCACGCCCCCCGCGCAGCACCCGGTGCGCGTCACGGTCCAGCACGATGTCGCCGACCTCCAGCGTGTCCTGAAGCCGGTTCGGGCTCGTTCGCCTCAGGATCGCGCGAATGCGCGCCAGCAACTCGGGCAGCGAGAACGGCTTGACGACATAATCATCCGCGCCCGTTGTCAGCCCGCGAATGCGGTCGGTTTCCTCGCTGCGGGCGGTCAGCATGATGATGGGAATGTTGCGCCCTTCGCGGCCCATGCGCAGCCGCCGGCATAGCTCAAGGCCCGAGACGCCCGGCAGCATCCAGTCGAGCACGATCAGGTCGGGCG
>CAYFVF010000038.1:0-11624 GCA_964346335.1 uncultured Hyphomicrobiaceae bacterium | reverse complement strand
ACGTCACGCTGATGAGCGACGCGCTCCAGCGCAGCGTGCAGATGCGCATCAGCGCCCATGCGTTGCGCACGGTCGACCATCGTGGCGGACTTGATGCCTTCTTGATGAAAGCATCCGATGCCGAGCTTTCGCCCAAGGCGCTGAAGCTGAAGCGTGAGCTGCGCAAGGTGTTGGCGGAGAAAGACACGGCGGCTGAAGCTGCGTCATAAGCGCCGCGCTTCAGTCCAACGCGAAACGCATCAGCAGCGTGCGTTGCAGCGGGTTGAAGTTGTCGTCGGACATGACCGTGAGCACGGTGCGCCCGGTATCGTCTGTGTGAACGGCGATCGCTTCCATGTTGTCCACCATGCCGCCACCTTCGCTTTCATAAAGCACTTCGCCTTTAAGCCTTGCGCCGGGCGCGATATCCTCTGCCGCGATACGGCGGATGCGCATGAAGACGCCGCGCAACACACCGGCGAAATAGCGCTCCAGCACGATCAGATCGCCATCGGGCATGGCGGCCATGTCGGTAATGTCGAATTGACCGAGCCGGTGAAGGCGTATCTGTTCTACATCACCGTCACGGAATAGCCAGCCGAGGCTATCGCCGCTCCTGTGCGCGCGCCCCTCGGAAAATCCGATTACCGCGCCCGCGTAAGGCCCGGCGCGTAGCACGGCGAGCGCCTCGATCCCGGCATTGTTTGGAAGCCGCAGCACGCTTTCCGGCATGGAGAGGGCATCGCTCGGCGCGGAGATATCGCTGCCGTCAAACGAGTAGCGGTGGACACGGTGGACCCGTTCGAACGGAATATAATAGTCGCCAGCCAGTTGACCGGGCTTGACCGGCGCGAGCGCCTCGGCGTCACCCAGGTTGCGGCCACGCTCGGGGTCATCTGGCGTGTAGCGCACCTCAAGCGAGCCGAGCCGCACGTCGCGCACATCCAAGGGGTCTCCATCCCGCGTGAGTACGCGCATGGTGATCCATGACGCCCTGTCAGACAGCGCGAGCAAGCGCGAGCCATCCGCGCTGACCGCAAGCCCGGAATAACCGCCAAACCGACCCGCCGAGGATCGCAGCACAAGCCCGCCGAGCCAGGTCAGTTCTCCGAAGCGCGTGCGGTCTGGGTTCGACGTGTCGAGTATTAGCGGCTGTGTCTCAACGCGAATATCGCGCGGCTCAGCCCCCGCCCTCGTCGCGAACACAGCGGCCATCACCACGGCAATGCAGAAACCGGCGCGGATGCGCATGCGCTATCCCCCGTCCTGCGCGGCTGCCCCGGACCGGCGCATCGGCACAGGCACCCCAGCCCCCGGCGCACCGAGCGGCGGCATATCCGCGCCGACGACACGCTGGCACGCCGCCGGCAGGTCCGCCAGCGTCATGGGCGCTTCCTTTTTCCTGGGCTTGTCCGGCTTTGGCGGCGCGGTCAGCAGCCTGTACCAGTAATCGAGGGGCTTGCCACAGCCATCGCCCGCCGGCGGTGGCGACTGGTTGCGGCAACCTTCGTATCCGTCCGGGCAACTCAGCCTGACGTGGAAGTGGTAATGGTGGCCCCACCATGGGCGGATCTTGCGCAGCCAGCCGCGCTCATCACTGGCTGCTCTGCAAAGCGCCTTCTTGATGGCCGGGTGAACGAAAATCCGCGCCACCTCGTCGTAGGATGCGGCGCGGCGCAGCAATTTGACGTGATCCTGGGTCCAGACATCGCGGTCCACGGACAAGCCATCCTCCGCCAGCATCGACACCGCAGACATGCGCTCCCGCTCCGCTCGGCTCAGGCGGCGCTGCGGCATGGGTTTGAGCCAGATGTCCGCGTCCAGCCCGATCTGATGGCTCGCATGACCGGTAAGCATCGGGCCGCCGCGCGGTTGCGCGAGGTCGCCGACCAACAGCCCCGGCCAGCCGTCCTTCGCCTTCGCGTCCCGTGCCAGCCGTTCAATATAATCGAGCAGCGCCGGATGACCCCAGTTGCGGTTGCGCGATAGGCGCATGGCCTGCCAGGCCGGACCATTCACCGGAAGTTCGCGCCCGCCCGCGAGGCAACCGCGCGCGTACGAGCCGATCGCCCGCGCCTCCATCGGGACAGGGTCCATGATGAAGCCGAAAACCTGCTTCGCCGGCGCGTCGCCCTCTTGCGCGCTTGCGGCGGTGGCCAACGCGCACACACCAAAGGCCAGAACCGCGAGACCGGTGCGCCAGATTGCCTGCATGGTTGCCTCCAATGTTGGGGTCAGTTACTGGAGTGCTGCGACATTTGTGTGAACGGCAGCTTTCGCAGGCTCAGAAATCGTGGAGTTGTGCGCATGTAATCGTCGTAGGCTTTGCCAAACGATTTGCGCAGCCAGGGCTCCTCCGCCAGCGGCATCAGCGAGTAAACGAGCACCGCGAGCGCCACAAGCACCGCCACGATCCACGATCCGGCCGCTGCGCCGATGCCGAGGTAGCCCATGATCGACGCAACATATTGCGGGTTGCGGCTGTAGCGGTAGAGGCCGTCGGTCACGAGGCTTTCGTCCGCGCCGTAGGTGTTTTCGATGCCGAGGTCGAAATAGGCATAGAAGGTGATGCCAAAGCCCACCACGATCAGCGGGAGGCCGATGAGCAATTGCAGCCACCATAACGGGCCGCTCAGATCGGCGAGAAGAATGGCCGCGACCGGCAGACCGCCCATCCCGGTGCGAAACAGCGGCCAGAACACGCGATTTTGCCAGCTCCCTTTGCCCGGCGTGGGCCAGAGCTTGAAATTTTCGGAGGTTATCGTCGCGATCATCAGTATCGCAAGGATGGTCAACGCTACCGCCACGACAGCGGCAACGATCAATCCGAGCATCGCCATGCCCCCTCCCCTCCCAAAGAACTAAGCCAGTCGGGCGAACTTCTGTGTTGCGCGCACCAGGCGGTCGACAATGCCCGGCTCCGTCATGGCGTGACCGGCGTCGGGCACTATGTCGATGGTCGCGTTTGGCCAGAGCCTGGACAGTTGCCACGCGGTCGCCGTTGGGGTCACCAGATCGTAACGCCCCTGGACGATTGCCCCGGGCAAATGCTTGATCTTGTCCATTTCGTTCAGAAGCTGCCCGTCATAATCGAAAAAGCCGCCGTTATGAAAATAGTGGCACTCGATGCGCGCGAAGGCGAGCGCGTAGGCGCTGCAACTGAACTTTTCGACGGTTGACGAATCCGTTTGAAGCGCGAGCGTCGATCCCTCCCACACGCTCCAGGCGCGGGCGGCATCCAGTTGCGCTTGCGGGTCATCGCAGGTGAGCCGTTTGTAATAAGCCGCGATCATGTTGCCGCGCTCGTCCGGCGGAATCGGCGCGAGAAAGTTCTCGAAGGCGTCCGGGTAGAGCCAGGACGCGCCGCTTTGATAAAACCACTGCAACTCGGCACGCCGGAGCGTGAAGATACCGCGCACGATCAGCGCGGTTACCCGGTCCGGGTGTATTTGCGCATACGCCAGCCCAAGCGTGGAGCCCCATGAGCCGCCGAACACCTGCCAGCGCTCCACGCCGAGATGCACGCGCAGCCGCTCGATATCGTCGATGAGATGCCAGGTCGTGTTGTTTTCGAGGCTGGCGCGCGGACGGGACTTTCCGCAGCCGCGCTGGTCGAACAGGATGATGCGATAGATGCTGGGGTCGTGGAACCGGCGCATGACTTCCGAGATCGCGCCGCCCGGTCCGCCGTGGAGCATCACGACGGGTATGCCACGCGGATTGCCGCATTCCTCGTAATACACTTCATGGCCGTCACGTTCAGGCAGAAAGCCGCGGGCGTTTACCTGGTCGATCTGCGGATAAAGCTCAAGACGTTCGGCGGGCGCGGGAAAATCCAAGGCGATTCCTCAAATCCGTTTGACGGCGCGCGACGAAACGCGCCGCGACGATTGGCAACCTTGAATAGGGAGCGCATCGCGTTGTGGCTGTCAACGGGCTGTTGCGCCGCGCCGGGCGTGTTGGCTCACGGACGCGGCGCTTTGCCCCGCCCGGACAGGCGCGTGAGGCGCGCGTGAAGGGTTTCGCCGCCGGAGATGCGCAATTCGCTCGCGATCTCGGCGGTCAGTGCATCCGGCTTGGCGAGCGTCAGGCTCGTGGCGATGGCGGCAATGAGGGCGACTGGCACGCCGAGAAGCCCGGCGGTGAGTGGATCGACCAGGACTGCACCACCCGCTGTCCCAGGCGTCAGCAGCATGTAGACGGCGGTGACACCGAAGCCGGCCAGCATCCCGGCCATTGCGCCTGCGGCCGTCAGGCGCTGCCACCATATCGACAGCACGACGATGGCGAAAAAACCGCCAGCCAGCAGAGAGAAAGCCAGGAGCATCCAGCGCAAGGGATCGACGACCAGCCCGCGCGCGAGCCAAGCCCCTGCAATCGCGGCGACGATCATACCTATGCGCGCCACGGCCAGGCGCTGGGCCGCCGTGGACGGACGGCGCAGCCACGGGTGGAACAGGTCATTGCTCAAGATATTGCCGATCGCGGTCATCTGCGCCGCGGCCCCTGCCAGCATCGCGGCCAGCAGAGCCGCGGCGGCAACCCCGGCGAACACTTGCGGCAAGCCGCCGGCGACCGGCAGAACCAGCGCGGTCAGGTCGCGGCTGACCCGGACCGTGGCGTCACCGAAGGTCGGGTCGAGCGCATCGCTGTCCAGGCGCATCAGGCCAAGATCAGCGGCATAGCGCGCCCAGGCAGGAAGTTCGGCAAATGAGGTGCCGATCACTTGCTGAACGATCATCGCGTGCAGGAATGCCGCGTAGGCCAGCAGGCTCAGCACCAGGAAGCCCGCAATCAACCCGGCCCAGCCCATTGAGCCGCGCACCGCCGCAATGGTCGGCGTCGTGCTCAGCCGGGCATGAACCATTGGCAGCATCGCCGTGCCGAGCATGACGCAAAGCCCCAGCAGCACGAAATCGAGCGCGCTCATGGCGCCGAAGGCTTGCAGGAACGGTTTGCTGATCGTCTCGGGCGTGACGCCCGGCAGTGCAGCCGATGGCGGCTGCGGCGTAGCGGCTTCGATGCCCTTTGCCTGTTCCGCCGCGGAGGTCGCCTCCAGCACCGCGCCATAGCTGAGCTGCGGTACCGGCAGATTGGTCATTTGCAAGGAAACGATGACGAGCGGGGCGGACACCCCGAGCAGGAGCACGATGATCTGCGCGCATTGCACCCAGGTGAGCGAGCGCATGCCGCCGAAAAGCACGGTGAGCACGGCGAAGCCCGCGCCGATGGCGATCAGCATCACCTCGGGCAGCGGCAGGAACAGCGCGGCGATCATGGCGCCGATCTTCAGTTCGGCGACGAGCAGCATCACCGTGGGAATGATGATGAGAACAGCTGCAGCTGTCCGTAGTGGGCGTGAGGACAGCCGCATCCCGAGAAAGCCGGGCATCGTGAAGCTCCCGGCCTTGCGCAGGTAAGGCGCGAACAGGATCGCGACCATCGCAAGACCGGCGCACCAGCCGAGCACGAGCGGAAGCCCGTCATAACCCAGAAACACCAGCGACCCCAGCGCCGTCGCCACAGCGCTTGCGCCCAGCACGTTCGCGCTGATCGACAGGCCGTTATAAAGCGCGGGGACACGCTCCCCGGCGACGAAGAAATCCTCCAGGTTGGTGGTGCGCACCATCAACCCGATGATGAGATAGAACAGGACCGGGCCAATGATCATCACCTGATTGACCCAGAACGCCGCCAGCCCCAGTTGCTCGAAGATCAGCAAGGTGAGAACCATCGAGACATAAGCGCTCGCGAAAATCGCGAAGCTGGCGCCGAGCCGCGGGTTCACCACCGGGTAATGATAATTCAGGGCCATGTCGGACGGGTCCGTTCGCTCGTTAATAATCGCCGGAAATGTTGTAGCGCGCGTCGAGCCGGTCCTGACGCCCTGCGACCCAGAAGATCAGCGCCGCGAGACCGACGACGCTGCCGACCGACGCCAGCAGATACCCCAGCGGAAAGCGCAACACGTAGCTGTCAGCCAGCAACGGAGCAAGCAGCGGCAGCACGATGAAAAAGACGCCGACGAGCGCCAGCGCCAAAAACGTGAGACGTGTGTTCGCCCGCCATTGAACCTGCCGCTGATGGTCGATCATGCTGTCCATCCCGTTCTCTGCCGTTCACGCGTTGGCAACTTTTCAGGAAATTGGGCGCATCTCAAGGCCGTCCTGCGCGTATTTGCCGGTGCGCGCAGTATCATCCCCATAATGCCGACGCTGGCGGATGAATGTATGCGCCATCAATGTGCAGGGCTTCGGGTCGGTCGCGCGCCAGCAGCAAGGGGCCGTCGAGGTCCGCCCAGTCGGCGTCCTGGGCGATCAGCATGGCCGGGGCCATCGCCAGCGATGTCGCGACCATGCAGCCGATCATGACGCGAAAGCCGAGACGCCGTGCATCGTCACGCATGGCGAGCGCTTCGCTCAGCCCGCCGGTTTTATCCAGCTTGATGTTCACCGCGTCGTAGCGCCCGCGCAGATCGGCCAAGCCAATGCGCGCATGGGCCGCTTCGTCAGCGCAGACGAGCACCGGCCGCGTGATCCACGCCAGTGCCGAGTCCTCGCCCGCCGGTAGTGGTTGCTCGACCAGTTCAACACCCTCCCCCGCGCAGACGCGCAATAGCTCGCCAAGCTGGTCCGCACGCCAGCCTTCGTTGGCGTCTACGATCAGCCTCGCGTTCGGCGCCGCGGCACGCACTTCCCGCAGCCGCGCTGCGTCCCCCTCGGCGCCGAGCTTGAGTTTCAGCAGCGGATACGCGCAGGCGGCGGCTTTCCCGGCCATCTGCTCGGGCGGCCCCAGTCCTATCGTATAGGCGCTTAGCACTGGCTCCGGCGGGTTCAGCCCGGCAAGCGCATGAACGCGCACGCCCCTTACCTTCGCCTCGTGGTCCCACAATGCGCAGTCAAGCGCGTTGCGCGCCGCGCCTGGCTCCAGCGCCTCGGTCAGCGTTGTGTGGCTCAGCCGCGCCCCGATCGCGCGCGTTGCTTGGGCGATTTGTGCGGTGACACCTGCGATGCTTTCGCCATATCGGGCATAGGGCACGCATTCACCCCGGCCCGTGACGCCGCCACCGCTGATCGCGACGACGATGACCTCGGCCGCGTCTTTCGCGCCGCGCGAAATCGTGAAGCCCCCCGCGATGGGCCAGCTTTCGGCGCACACTGACACGGTGCGGCCATCATCAAGCGAAATGCTTTCCATGAGCGTGCTTGTTCGCGTCTCGGGCGGGCCTGTCAAGACAAAGCCGCGCGCAGAGCGAGACGATTGCCAAGTGTCAGGGCCGGCGATAGGTTTGCGCGCGGAAATTGCGAGCTAGACGGCGTTCAGCTTCGGCTTGAGCGCCAGTTGATGGAGCCCAATCGGGCATGAGCGCGGTCACATCCAGCGAAGCGCCTCAGCGCGGCCGATCGGGCCGTGATCCTGCATTTGCCAAGCTCAGCCGCGAGGATGGCGCGCTGGCCCTGTCCGGCGACTGGAGGGTGGCATCCCTCAAGCAGATCGATGCCGACCTTGCTGCCGCCATGCCGCGCCCGCCTTCGGCCAAGGGCAGGCCGCTCGACCTGGACCTTGGAGGACTGGGTGCGCTCGACACCGCCGGTGCGTGGCGCTTGCTGGGCCTTATCAATGATCTCTCGGGTGCCGGCTGGGACGTGACCCTGCGTCGCATCCGTGACAGCCACCGCAAGCTACTGCGCGAGATCCACGCGCGCCAGTTTGGCGATGTGCCGCCTCCAGTGCGGCCAGGGCTGGCCGAGACGCTGGGCCATGCCGTTCGCGCCGCCACCGGATTTCTGCGCGATGCCGCTGGCCTGATGACGTTTCTCGGCGCGTCCACGGCTGTTTTCCTGCGGCTGCTCGCCAAGCCGTGGCGATTCCGGGCGGTGTCGTTCATCCACCATCTCGAACACGCCGGCCTACGGGCGATTCCGATCGTCTCCCTGATCTGCTTCCTGATCGGCGCGGTCATCATGCAACAGAGCATCGTGCAGCTTCGCGCGTTCGGCGCGGAGACGTTTTCGGTCAACATGCTCGGCGTGCTTGCCCTGCGCGAGGTTGGCATCCTGCTGGTGTCGATCATCGTCGCGGGCCGATCGGCCTCCGCCTTCACCGCGGAGATCGGCACCATGAAGATGCGCGAGGAGATCGACGCCATGCGCACCATGGGGATCGACCCGATGGAGACGCTGGTGATGCCGCGCCTGCTGGCGCTTCTGGTGGCGATGCCGCTGCTGGTGTTCTGGGGCGATCTGATGTGTCTCGCCGGTGGCGCGTTCATGGCCTGGACGTATCTTGGTTATGACATTGAGGTGTTCGCGCAGCGCCTGCATGACGCCATCAACTTGCGGCATTTCCTCGTTGGCATCGTGAAAGCGCCGTTCGCCGCGCTCATCATTGCGCTGGTCGGCTGTCTGGAAGGGTTGCGGGTGCAGGGCAGTGCGGAATCGCTGGGCCTGCAGGTGACGCGCGCGGTGGTCAAGGCCATTTTCCTTGTCATCGTGATGGACGCGGTTTTCGCGATCTTCCTGTCGGCCGCGGGGTATTGAGGCCTATGACGCAGACAGATATCACGCCCCAATCCGATCGCCAGGCTCAGCCGCCCCGGCCACGCACGCGGGGCGATGTCGTCATTCGCGTGCGCGGGTTGCGCAAGCGCCTGGGCGGGCAGGTGATTTTCGACGGTCTGGACCTTGACGTGTATCGCGGCGAGATCCTCGGCGTGGTCGGCGGCTCCGGCACGGGTAAATCCGTCATGCTGCGGTGTATCACCGGGCTGTTGGTCCCGGACGCAGGCAACATCAGCGTATACGAGGCGGGCGCGGCCAAGCAGAATGCCAGCCAGCGCATGGCAGCGGCGAACTGCTGGGGCGTGTTGTTCCAGGATGGCGCGCTGTTCTCCTCGCTTACGGTGCAAGAGAACATCGAGGTGCCGATGCGGGAGCAGCTTGGCCTGCCGCGCAAGATGCGCCGCGAACTGGCGATACTGAAGCTGGCGCTGGTGGGGCTACCCGCCGATGCCGCGCATAAGTACCCGTCTCAACTCTCCGGAGGGATGCGCAAACGTGCCGGACTGGCGCGCGCGCTCGCGCTCGATCCGCAGATCGTGTTTCTCGACGAACCGACATCCGGCCTCGACCCGATCGGCGCGGAGGCTTTCGATCAACTCATCCTGAGCCTGCAGCAGACCCTCGGCCTCACGGTGTTCATGATCACCCATGACCTTGACAGCATCTTCACCGCCTGCGACCGCGTGGCGGTGCTGGCCGACCGGGTGATCGTCCGCGAGGGCAGCCCCCACGAGTTGGTCGACGACCCCGGCCATCCGTGGGTGGAAGAGTATTTTTGCGGCGAACGCGCCCGCGTTCATCGCGGCCAGGAAAGAGACGACTGATGGAAACACGTGCCAGCCATTTTTTGATCGGACTTTTTGTTCTCGCGTTGCTCGGGCTTGGCTTCGCCTTCGTCTACTGGGTGAACAACTCCGCGGGCGGCGCCGGCGCGCATCGCTATCACGTGATTTTCGACGGGTCCGTTCAGGGCCTGGGCGGCGGCAGCTCTGTGCTGTTCAATGGCATCCGTGTGGGCGAAGTCGACAGCCTTGAGATCATTCCCGAGGACACCGGCAAGGTGCGCGGTCTGATCTCGGTAAAGCCCAGCACGCCCGTGCGCGAGACCTCGCGCGCCAAGATCGTGCAGCAGGGGCTGGCGGGCGTGGTCGCGCTGGAGATCACGCCTGGCGCGCCTGATTCGCCCCCGCTGCGGGCCGAGGACGGCGAGACCTACCCGACGATCTACGCCGACGTGGCCTCGTCGAAGTCGCTGCTGAGCGCCGCGCCAGAAGCGCTCGGGGAGGTGCGTGCGCTGGTCCGCCGGCTCAATGACCTTGTTGCGGCGAACGAGAAGGCGGTGAGCCAGACGATCCAGAACGTCGAATCCTTCACGGCCACACTGAATGAGCACGGCGACGACATCAGTGTGATCGTCAAGAATACGCGCGGCGTGTCGGAGCGCGTCGCCGGAATGGCCGAAAGGCTCGAAGGCACGATCGAAAAGTTTTCGAAATATGTGGCGGATGACGAGAATTCCGTCGTGGCCGAGGCGCAACAGGCGGCACAATCCTTTCGCCGGCTTGCCGAGAAGCTGGAGGGTTCGCTGGGCGATCGCGCCGACGATCTCACCATGTCGGCCCAACGCGGGATCCGACAGTTCGAGCTTTTCATGAGGGATGGCAGGCGTTTAGCTGACACACTCGACCGTGTCGCACGCAAGCTGGAAGAAAATCCGCAACAAATGCTGCTGGGCGGCTCACAGGTTCCTGAATACGAGCCGTCGCAATGAAGCCAGTTGACATTAATGCGCCGGGTCTTACCACCTGCTATAGTCAAATCGGTGGGGCAACTGGATAACCGGCATTTTGGATGCGTGCTGCGCGTAACATAATCGGTCTGGTCGTGGCTCTGGCGCTGGGCGGTTGCGCGCTCGCCGTAAACGGGTCACAACCGCAGACCTATGACCTGATTGCGCCAGACGTGTCCGCGTCCGGCGGTGCCCGGTTGCCCGTGCAGATCGTCGTGAACACGCCGAATGCCCTGCGCGCGCTCAATACCGAGCGCATCCTGGTGCGGCCGCGCAGCGAGCGCATCAGCTATTATCCCGACGCGGTGTGGAGTGACCGGCTGCCACAGCTTGTTCGCACGCGCCTGACGGAGGTGCTTGAGGACAGCGGGCGGTTCCGCGCGGTCGTGACAGAGGATGACAGGGTGACGAGCGGCTATGGGCTGCAACTGTCAATCCGGGCCTTTGAGCTGTCCGTGAACGGCAAACCGCCGGAGGGACACGTGGCGATATCGGCGAAGATCGTCGATGAGCGCGCCGGCAAGGTGGTTGCAACCCGACAGTTCGAATCGCGCGTCCGGGCCAACTCCGACGCGGTTAGCGAGGGTGTTGCAGCGATCACCAAAGCGTTCCAGAGTGTAAGCCGCGCCCTGATCGATTGGATGACGACCGGCAGCAGCCGGTCGCGCCTGAGCGCCGAATCGTAGAACGTGACGGCGCATATTTACCGGAGACAGCCATGAATATTGGCGAGGCGGCGCGCGCAAGCGGCGTGTCGGCAAAAACCATCCGCTATTATGAGGAGATCGGCCTGATCGACGCGGCGAATCGCGACGCGAACGGCTACCGCGACTATTCCCGGGCGGACGCGGAGCTTCTGCGCTTTATCCGCCATGCGCGCGCGGTCGGCTTCGGGATCAAGGAGTGCCGTATGCTCGTGGCGCTCTACCGCGACCCCAACCGTCATAGCCGGGACGTCAAGGCGCTGGCACAGGCGAAGATCGCCGAGATCGATCGCCGGATCGCGGAGTTTCAGCACATGCGTGGTGAGCTTGCTGCGCTGGCTGCGGCGTGTCCGGGCGATGACGATCCCGAGTGCGCCATCCTCGAGGAACTGGCCGGGGCGGACGATTAGGGCCGCGAGGCCGGCCTTGAAACTTTGCGCTACCTTCGCTGTCGCGCGCCTTTCGAGGGCCGCGTCGCAGAATGTTCGCTCCCGCACTCGTCGTCGCCTTCGCGGCGCAACCGCGCTTCGTAAGCCAGGTATTTCTTCCAGATCGGTACGCCCAGAAACACGGTCATCCACGATGCCAGCA
>CAYFVF010000037.1:0-11831 GCA_964346335.1 uncultured Hyphomicrobiaceae bacterium | reverse complement strand
AGCCACGCAGCGCCGGCGAGGTGCCAGGAGAGTTCCTCAAGCATGACCGAGCCTTGGCCGAAGGCATAACGGCCAACCACCGAGTACAGGATCACGCCGACGACCGGCAGCCACAATAGTGAAAACAGTAAGCCCAGGCTTTTCAGCGCCGTGTCAACCGCGTCGGAAAACCGGTTCGGTGGGAGTTCGGTGTGTTGGACGAACTCCGGCACCGCTGCCGAACCGATGGCTGGAGCGCTCGATGGCTGGTTTTCAGACATGCTGCTCTCCATCTGGACGCCGGTGCGTTAGCTGCGCTTCCCCTGCGGCATTGTTGAGCCGAAGAGGTTCCACTCGCAAGGTCAGGCCCAAATTCTGGGGATGCCCGGCGTCACTCAGGACGCCGAGCTGCAGATGGCTGAATGGATGCTGTTTATTCCGCTTCCAGATCAGCCGGGAGATAGGCCCGCTGGTCCCAGACTTTATAGGTTTCCTGGAACGCCTGCTGGGATTCATACACGCGCTTGAAGTCCGCATCGTTCGCAGCTTCTTCTTCGAGAACCTCCTGCGCGATGCCCTTCAACTGCTTCAGCACGTCGCGCGGGATCTGGTCCGCCTGCACGCCCTTATCGCGGAAGCCCTGCAGAACAGCCCCGTTTTTGTATTCGCCTTCGGTGAGGCCCATCATCGTGGCGGCCGTGCAGGTGGTGTTGATCAGCGCCTTTTGCTGATCGGTCGCGGCGTTCCATTCATCCTTGTTGATCAGCATGTATTGCGCCGTGAACGGCTGGTGCCAGCCCGGGAACAGGTTGTATTTCACCACCTCGTTGAAGCCCAGGATCTGGTCGATCGCCGGCATCGAGAACTCGGTCGCGTCGATCGTGCCCGTCTGCAGCGCCTGGAACAGCTCGCCGCCGGGCATCATGGTCACGGACGCGCCCAGCTTCTCAAGCACCTTGCCACCGAGGCCGGCGAAGCGGATTTTCATCCCCTTGTAGTCTTCCAGGCTCGTGATCGGCTCGGAATACCAGCCGGCCGTCTCCGGGCCAATGATCCCGCACAGCTCGGCGTGAACATTGAAGCCCTTATTGTCGTAGACTTCCTGCAGCATGTCGTGGCCGCCGCCCCAATAGTACCAGGCGGAAAATGCCCATGGCTTCAAGCCGAACGGCACAGCGGCGAACAGCGGAACAGCCGGCACCTTGCCCTGGTCATAGCCGATCCAGGTATAGCCGGCTTCCACCTTGCCATCCGATACGGACTGGAGGATTTCAAACGGCGGAACCAGTTTGTCCGGCTCGAACACGCGCACCTGCACGTCGCCGCCGCTGGCTGCGTCGAGCTGCTTCGCGACATACTGCGACGGCGAGCCGAGGCCCGGCAGCTTCGATGCAAAGGCGATCGGCATTTTCCAGCGGATCGAGTCGGCCGACGCAGTGTCGACCGCGGCGCCTGAAACAAGGAGGCCGCCGAGCGCAAGCGCACCCGCGGCATGTTTCAACCTTATCGCAAGACCCATCAAATTCCTCCCAAAGCATTGCCGCGCTGGTCGGCGCGCGGAAAACCTTAATCAACTCAAGGCATGGCGGACCATGGCCCGTGCACTGCGCGAGCGTGTTCAGGCTATGGCAGGGCTGCGGGAATCGCAAGCTGTGTCTGGCTTTTGCAGGCAATTAACGGTTGCTTGGGCATGACACTCATGCTGCATCGCATGTCTATGTTGCGCCGCAGCAAGGATTTGTCTGGAAAGAGATTGAATTTCTCTCTTAGGATGCAATTTCGTGTCGCTGAAAATTTTCAGGGCCCATGCAACATGAACAACCAACGAGGAGGGTTGCATGACACTCGCCAATCAATTGCGGCTCATCGCCATCGTTGCCGCATTCAGCTTTGTGGCTGCGGTTCTGATTGGCATGATATGACGCGCAGGGTGCGCAAGCCCGGCGTCTGACGCGAAGAAATTCCACCAGAATACAAAGCGCCGCGGCTGTGAGATCACGCTGCGGCGCTCGCGTCTTGCAAGGCTCAGCCGATGCGCGGCTATTTCCGCAGGCTGATCTCGGCCACCGGCACGTGGCGGCCTTTCGCCGGATCGAACTGCGAGATCGTTACCGTGTGGCGGCCCGCGCTGGCGAAACTCACCGACAGCCGTCCCTTGAAGTTTGGCCCTTCGAAAGAGGCGCGCAGGCGCTGGCCTTCCAGACGGCCGGAGATGCGCCCGGTATTGTTGGCGATATTCTCGGTCCACAGGCCGCTGATACTGTTGCCGTTGCAGCGGACATTGGCGCTGGCCTGGATGCGGTAATCGGTGCCCGCGCAGTTGATGACCTGCCGAACGCCAGTGCTGGTCTTGGCGTAATTGATCCGGCACAGAATGCGCTCGGGCTGGCCACCGATCGGCGTCACGGTACCCGTGCCCCGCCAGCGGCCGTCAAGCCGTTCGATAAGCCTCACGCTGTCCGGCGCGCACGCCGCAACGGCCGCGGGGGTGCCGGCAAACACGGCGAACGCAGCCACCAAGCTCGCCCAGACAACGCTAGAGCGGAACCACGTCATCATCCTCAATACGCCTCCCAACAGGTCTCAACTTGCGCAGCGTCAAAATGATCGCCGGCAGGAACAACAAATCGGCCACCAGCGCGGCAAACAGCATGGTCATCGCCAACCGGCCGAATTGCTGGGTGGGCGGCACGGCGGAGAACACAGTGACCGCCAGGCCCAGAACCAGCACGATCGTGGTCAGGATCAGCACCGGCCCGACGACATACAATGTCTGCCGTACCGCCTTTTCCGCCGATGCGCTGCGGCTCTCTTCCACCGAGAGCCGGTTCAGAAAATGGATCGTGTCGTCCACAGCCAGGCCGAACGCCACGGTGAAAGCGATCACGCTGGAATATTCCAGCCCGCCGCCAAACGCATACAACACCGCTCCGGTCGCGACGAGAGGAAAAAGGTTCGGCGCAATGCTGATAGCCACCATCGTGACCGACCGGAACGCGACCCCGATCATCACGACAACAAGGACAATGGCGATCATCAGGCCATTGTTGAGCTGCCGGATCATGTTGTCGGACTGCAGGGCCGCGACAACAGGCAGCCCCGTGACCTCGAAGCTCAACTCCGGATAGGTCTTGCGCAGTTCCTCCAGTTCCTTGTCCAGCGCGCGCACGATCGGCACGGTATCGGCTGCGTCAAGGTTCACGATGCGTCCGGTGACCAGTGCCGCGTTCTCGCCGGGGTTGATGAAGCGGCGCGTCAAGTGCTGGGGCAGCATGTCGATATAGGGTTCGAGGTACTGCCGGGCGTCTTCGCCGCCGCGCATCAGCCAGCGGTTCATCGTGTCGAGCGACCAGACATTGCCGATGTCGGCCTGGCCGTCCATGATCCCATGCGCGTCGCCGATCGCCGCGAGTGTGGTGTCATCGAACATCTGCCGCCCGTCGCTCCAGCGCACCATGATGTGGATGGGCTGGACGCCGGTGAGCTTTGCGTCGAGTCGGTCCGAGCCGGCCATCGCTTCGCGGTCCTGCGGAATCTGATCGCTGAGACGATAGCGCGGCTCGAGTTGAAGATGCATTGCTATCAGCGCCACCAGCAGGACGCCCGCCACCGCGGCGAGCTTAAAGTAACGCGCCTCGACGAACTGTGCGAGCCACAGGCAGGCCCGGTCCATGCGCCGCATCATGCCGAGCCTGCTGGCATCGGTCTGGCGGAACCGCTCCTCGTTGCCGATCAACAGGT
This sequence comes from uncultured Hyphomicrobiaceae bacterium, assembly GCA_964346335.1. GTDB lineage: Bacteria > Pseudomonadota > Alphaproteobacteria > Rhizobiales > Rhodomicrobiaceae > Dichotomicrobium. Next base: position 8,111 of record CAYFVF010000037.1, on the reverse strand, counting down.
AAGCAAGCGCCGGGACCACGGACATGACGACGAAGAATGCCGTGATCGTGCCAAAGGCCGCGGAGGCCGCGAAGGTCTGGATCAGCGCGGAGTCGGAGATCGTGAGACTCAGCATCGCGATCGCGGTCGTGATCGAGGTGAGCGCGCAGGCGGGACCGATCGTGAGCACGGCATGACGGATCGCGCCGTATTTGGCGTCGCCGCCGTCGAGCCGTCGTCGGATAGAAAAGATCATGTGCATGGCGTCGGAAAAGGCGATCACCATCACCAGCGGCGGGATGGTGTTGATCAGGCTGTCCAGGTCAACCTCAAGAAGGCCAATGACGCCGAGCGTCACGACCGACGCGATAATCGGGCACAGCGTGGCGATGATGATGAGCACGGCGCGCTGAAAGAACAGGATCGCGATCAGCATTCCCATCAACACGCCGCCGCTGTTGAACAACAACCGGTCGTTCTCGATCGCGCTGCGCAAGTCCGCCTGCATGACCGGAACGCCCGCCATCGTGACGCGCAATCCGGTATCCGCGAGGCTTTCGCTCGAAAGCGTCTTGACCTGGGCGATCGCGTCGTTCAGCCCGTCTTCGGCGACATTGCTCTTGTTGAGCGAGATGATCAGGATCGTCAGCGGCGAGCGATCCTCGGGCGTCGTCAGCATCTTGCCGTCAAGCAGCGGATGGTTCGCGACCTTGTCCTTGAGCGCCGCGAACTCCTCGCCGCGCGGGATCGTGGCCGGAAACATCGGCGGCGGGTAGCCCTCCGCGTCGGGCGCCTGGCGCATCGAGAAGATCGACAGCACGCCGTTGACGGCCGGCACGAACTGCAATTCCAGGTGCAGCGTGCGCACCGCTTCCAGCTTGTCCGGGGTCAGCAAGTCCGCCCCTTCGACGATCACGAACACGTCGAATTCGCTCGTCGGGAAGCGATCGCTCATCTGCTGGTAGATCTGGTAGTCGCGATTGTCGCCACGGAAAAAGTCACTGAGGATGCCGGTGGCTTCGATGCGCATCAAGCCGAGGGTGCAGACCGCGCAGACAAGCACAATCGCAATGGCGCTCAGCCGCGGACGCGCCAGCGTGACAAGGCCGAAGCGTTCCAGGCCAAAGCCAAGCTTTCCCATGCGTGCTCCCGTCGTGGCCGCGCGCGTCGCAAATGGAAGGGGATGCCCGTCTACACAATAAACGCCGGACCATGAAGCGCCCCTTACGCTGATCTAAAGAGGCTAGCCCGCCCGCGCGCAACAAAAAAGGCAGACCATGTCCAGCGTTTCGGCGCGATTGTGGCCCGCACGGCCTTGCAACTGAGCAGATCAACCGGGGCGACAGCGCGGCGTAATGCACGAGCCGTTGCTCGTCCCCGCGCTTGGCGCGTGGTAAAACATGAATATCTATCAACTCGATAGCTGCATATATTGCAGTTTTCGCGGTCCACCCACCGCTTATCATCGCCAGAGAGTGCAGCGTCCCAGACGCAATCCATTGCTCCCGAGACCCCGCATGAGCGAACGTTCGCTGAATAAACTGGCATGGCTATTTGCTCTGCTGTGCGTACTGCCGATCTTCGCGGCCGCATTGTCCGCGCTGACGGGCGATCTGGATACCTGGCGCAACGTGCTGGCGAGCGTGCTGCCGACCTACACGCGCACAACGCTGATCCTGGTCGTGATCGTGGGCGCGGCGACGGCCATGATCGGCAGCGTGACCGCGTGGCTGGTGACGGCGTACCGGTTTCCGGGTCGCCAACTGCTGGAGATCGCGTTGGCGTTGCCGCTGGCATTCCCCGCATACGTGCTCGCCTATGCCTACACGCACATGCTCGATCATCCCGGCCCGGTGCAAACGCTGTTGCGCGACGTGACGGGCTGGGGCGCACGGGACTACTGGTTCCCCGAAATTCGCAGCCTTGGCGGCGCGGCGGCGATGCTCACCATCGTGCTGTACCCCTATGTTTACCTGCTCGCGCGCGCCTCGTTCCGCCAGCAGTCCTCGAACGCATACATGGTCTCGCGCACGCTGGGGTGTTCCCCCGGCTGGGCGTTTGTGCGCGTGGCGCTGCCGATGGCGCGGCCGGCGATCGCGGGTGGCGCGCTGCTGGCGATCATGGAGACGCTTGCGGATTTCGGGACAGTCGCGTTCTTCAATGTTCAGACCTTTGCAACAGGCATCTACCAGGCGTGGTTCTCGATCGGGGACCGGGCTGCGGCGGCGCAGTTGTCACTCTGCTTGCTGTTGTTCGCTCTGCTGGTTGCCAGCCTGGAGCGTGCCCAGCGCGGACAGGGCGGCACCGCCGGCACGGGTGCGCGCTTCGAGGTGATGGAGCGGACGCGGCTCACCGGCCTGGCCGGCTGGGGCGCGACGATGATCTGCCTTGCGCCGGTTCTGCTCGGCTTCGTCATTCCCATCACCATGCTCGGCGTGATGGCGTATGACTCCGGCCAGAGCATTCTCGACCCGCGCTACCTCGGCTTCTTCGTGAATTCCGTGACCGTCGCCAGTATCGCCGCGGTGCTCACGGTGCTGGGCGCGGTGCTGATCGTGTTCCGGGCCCGCAACCATCCTGGGCGTATGTCGCGCTGGCTGGTGACGGTTTCCGGGCTGGGCTATGCCGTGCCCGGCGGCGTCATCGCGGTTGGCCTGATGGTCCCGGTCGCGGCGTTTGACAATGCGCTCGACGCCTTCATGGAGGCGCAGTTCGGGCTGGATACCGGGCTTTTGATCACAGGTTCGATCTGGCTGATGGTCGCCGCTTACATGACGCGGTTCATGGCCGCTGCGCTTAACGCCTATGACAGCGGCATGGCGACCGTGCCGCGCAACCTCGACGCCGTGGCGCGTTCGCTCGGGCACTCGGGGCCGCGCGTTCTCACCCAGATTCAGCTGCCGCTGGCGCGCAACAGCGCCCTGACCGCGCTATTGATCGTGTTCGTCGACGTGATGAAAGAATTGCCCGCCACGCTGATCCTGCACCCGTTCAATTTCCAGACGCTGGCGGTGCAGGCGCATCGGCTGGCGGCGGATGAGCGGCTGGCAGAGGCCGCCGTGCCGTCATTGGCGCTGGTGGCGGTCAGTCTCGTCCCGGTGGTTTTGCTGTGCCGCACGCTTGGGCGCGAGCGGCGCACGGATGCGCCTTCTCCAATCCGGCACGGCACGGCGATCAAGCCCGGATAAAAAAAGCCGCGCCCGAAGGCGCGGCAGACTGTTCCGTGGAGGGGAACAGAACACTATGGCCAGTTGACTTCATTGAAAATGGCTTGCGCTTCCGGCGCATTTTCGCCGTACGTCACCGCACCCGTCGAATTATCCGCGATAAAGAAGCCGAGCTGCGCAACACCTTCGCCAAGCGGCACACCTGGGACAGCCGGATACTCGTTGTTCTGACTGGCGAAGTGAGACTGCGCAAAATCCGAAGTCAGGAACTCCAGAAACTTGACGGCATTTTCGCGGTTAGGTGCGTTGGCCGTTACCGCCGCGGCCGCCACGTTGACATGCGCGCCGCGCTCACCCTGGTTCGGCCAGACCCAACCAAGCTTTTCAATCCCGTCAGTCAGTCCGTCGACCTCACCAACAAGGCCGCGCACAAAGTAATAGTGGTTTGTGACTGCGATGGCGCACTCCCCGGAGATGATGCCGCGAAGCTGGTCGGTGTCACCGCCTTGCGGGTCCCGCGCCATGTTCTCGCGCACGCCAGCAGCCCATTCCTTCGCCGTGTCCCGGCCATGCACCTCGATGATCGAGGCCATCAGTGAAAGGTTGTAGATGTTGGTTGACGAGCGGATGCAGACCATGCCCTCGTAGTCATCGTCGGCGAGCGCCTCGTAGGTCCGTGGCGGATTCTCGACGCGCTCCTTGTCGTAAAAGATGATGCGGGCGCGCTGGGACAGGCCGAACCAATGGCCCTCGGGATGGCGCAGATGCGGCGGGATGCGCGCTTCCAGCGTGTCCGATTCCACCGGCGACAGCAGGCTGGCTTCATCGGCGCGCCACATGCGCCCGGCATCGACCGTCATGAAGATGTCCGCAGGGCTGTTATCACCTTCGGCTTCCATGCGCGCGATCAGCTCGTCGCTCTTGCCTTCGATGCGATTGACGGTGATCCCCGTTTCTTCCTTGAACCGGTCAAACAGCACATCGTCCGTGTCGTAGTGGCGCGCCGAATAGATATTCACCTCACCTTGCGCGTTGGCGGGCGACGCAAACGGCGCCGCGATGGCCACCGCAAGAAACGCGCCTGTGAGAACGCGCCCAGCATAGCTGTATGTCATCGAGTTTCCTCCAATGGTCGGGAGTCAAAGCCCCGGGATCGGGCTTCCTGACGTGATCGAACCGGCCGGCCAGGCCGCTTTCGCATACCCGCTGCTTTAACCGACCGCCGCGCTCAGGTAAAGGGATCACCTCACGCCTGTCAACGCAAAAAGCTATTCAAAACAATAACTTAGAAATCGTCTAATTCTAATTCCAAACTGGGCGCTCAGGTATTTTCGGGGTCGGAAGACAAAAGATGCCTGTGGTCAACCGGTTGCGCGCGTTGGCCGGCCGGACTCGAATCGCTTAGCGTAGCGGGCAATCAATCGGGGGCTAGGCGTGGCAAACTTTTCGACGCATCTGGGTGTGGGCGCGGTTGCAAGCGGTCTGGCCGCGTCGGTTTCGTTGGCTGCGGGCGCGGTGCCGCCCGGTGAACTCGCCACGCTTCTTGCCGCCGGGATCGTCGGCAGCATCCTGCCGGACATTGACCTGAACAGCTCCCATCCTTCGCGCATGCTATTCGGCGCGCTCGGGATCCTGTTCGCCTTCATCGCGCTGTTTCAGTATTATCACGCCTATTCCGTCGCTGAACTCTGGGCGATATGGCTGGGCGTTTATGCGGTGGTGCGGCTGGGCTTCTGGCGCTTTTTTCATCGCCATGCGGTGCACCGCGGCATCTTCCATTCCGTGCTCGCGGGCCTCGCGTTCATGGCGCTGACAGCGATCATCCTGACCCACCTGCTCGGGCGCGATCCGGCGATTGGCTGGCTCGGAGGGCTGTTCGTGTTCTTCGGCTATCTCATCCACCTGACGCTGGACGAGATCTATTCGGTTGATTTCGAGGGCACGCGGATCAAGCGCTCATTCGGCACGGCGCTCAAGTTCTGGCAATATGACGCGCCGCGCGCTTCGCTGCTGATGACGGCTGCCTTCCTGGTTGCGGTTACGTTCGCGCCCACGTTGACGCCTTTCGTGGAGAAGATGGCCTCGTTGCATCTCAACGCGTTCATCGAGCAGCGCATGTGGCCGGAGGGTGAGTGGTTTGCGCCGCCGTCCGCGAACGCCACCGAGACCGCTGGCGCTGATACCCTTGCCCCAGCGCCATAATCCAGCATCTGGTCAAGCGTCTAGCCGCGCGCCCAACTCGCCCGCGAGATCCTGAATGAACTGCCACGCCACGCGGCCCGATCGTCCGCCGCGCGTCATCGCCCATTCCTTTGCGCGCGCTTCGAGTGTCTCGGCGTCGATCGGCAGGCGGTAATGCTCGGCGTAGCCGCGCACCATCTCCAGGAAGTCGTCCTGCGAGCAGTGATGAAAGCCGACCCACAGCCCGAAGCGGTCCGACAGCGAGACCTTCTCCTCGACCGCCTCTCCCGGGTTCACGGCTGTTGAGCGCTCGTTCTCCATCATGTCGCGCGGCAGCAGGTGCCGCCGGTTCGAGGTCGCGTAGAATATGACATTGTCCGGCCGCCCCTCGATCCCGCCTTCCAGCACAGCTTTCAGCGACTTGTAGCTTGTATCGCCATCGTCGAAAGAAAGGTCATCGCAGAACACGACGAAACGGTGCGCATCGCCGCGCATCGCCGCGAGGCATTGCGGCAGCGTTCCGATGTCCTCGCGGTGGATTTCCACCAGCTTGAGGCGCGGCCCGTTGTCCGCCGCGATCATCTCGCTGGCGCGGGCGTGAACCGCCTTCACCAGTGAGCTTTTGCCCATGCCGCGGGCGCCCCAGAGCAGAGCGTTGTTCGCCGGCAGGCCGCGCGCGAAACGAACGGTATTGTCCAACAGGCGCTCACGCATCGGCGCGATTGCACGCAACAGGTCCAGCGGCACGCGGTTCACGTTCGGCACCGGCTGAAACGTGCCCGGATTTGGATGCCAGATGAACGCGTCCGCCGCTTCGAAATCGGGCTTTGTAGGGCGCGCCGGGGCCATCTGCTCAAGCGCGCTGGCGATGCGCTCGATCAGCGCGAATTGGCGGAAACGGTCGTGCTGGTCCTGTGCGGTCATGGCCCTTGCTCTTTGCGGTTAACGCCAATGTCGTAGCGCCGGGAGCCGCGCCTTGTCCAGCCGCGACGGTGTCCGCAAAATTAGCCTGGCCGCCATGCGCTCAGGCTCGCAAATCTCGCGCGGCGTTATTATTTCGTTTTGCAAGCGGGTGCGCCGCTTTCAATCGGTTGCATTGAGTGTATGTGCGGCTATAGTCGCGGCCAATTGTACGAGGCGCGGTTTCGCTTGTATTTTCGTGCGGGTGGCGCGCCCTCAATCGGATGCGCGATCAACAGCCAGGAAGCCGTCCGCACAGCGTCTGGCCCCGTTCCAAGTCAAAGGACTCAAGCATGTTCATCACGCCCGCCCTGGCCCAAACCACCACGGCGCCCGGAGGATCGAATATCATTCTCCAGCTGATGCCGTTCATCCTGATCTTCGCCATCATGTACTTCCTCATCATTCGGCCGCAGCAAAAGCGTCTGAAGGCGCACCGTGAAATGGTCGCCGGCGTCAAGCGCGGCGACACCGTCGTCACGGCCGGCGGACTCGTCGGCAAGGTCGTCAGCGTGGTGGATGACGATGAAATCCGGGTCGACATCGCAGATGGTGTGCGCGTGAGCGTCGTGCGCAACACGCTGTCCGAGGTCCGGCCGAAGGGCGAAGTGCGCGGGCAGGCGAAGGCCGAGAAGCAGACCGAACAGATCGCCAACGACGATGAGGCCGACGCGGACGATGCGGAGACCGCGACGGCGGCCAAGTCGGCGAACGGCGCGGCGAAGAAGCCGGCAGCGCGCAAATCCCGCTCCGCCGGGGCCAGCGGCGGCGCGCGCAAGTCCGGTTCGAGCGCGGCATCAAAAGCCGGTTCCGCCTCCAAGAGCGGCGGCGCCAAATCCTCGGGAGCGTCATCCTCGGGAACGTCTAACCGGACCCGCCGCAGCCGCGCCAAGACCAGCGGCAACGGCGCATCGGCGAACCAGAACAAGGACACCAGCGGCGACAACGCCTGAAGGCGCGGCAAGCGGGCGAGACCCGTTCAGATCCGCTGTAACATGGTTTCATAATGCTTCATTTCTCGCGCTGGAAAATCGGGTTCGTGGTCCTCGCGGTGCTGCTGGGCATCGCCTACGCTGTCCCGAACGCGCTGCCGAAAAACACGCTGGCCGGGCTGCCCGACTGGATGCCGAGCCAGCAGGTGCATCTGGGCCTCGATCTGCAAGGCGGCTCGCATCTGCTGCTGCAAGTCGATACCAACGAGTTGCGCGCCGACTGGCTGGAAGCGGTCGAGGATGACGTGCGCGTGGCCCTGCGCGAGCAGCGTATCGGCTATCGCAATCTGCGCGTGAACGGCGATCATGTCTCGCTCAGCATCCGCGATCCCGCGCAGGTGGAAGAGGCCGTGCAGACGATTTCCGATCTGGCGCAGCCCATCGACGGCAACATCCTGACCGGCATGGGCGGCGGTGCGCAGGACATCGCGGTCGAGCGCCTGGGCGAACAACGGCTGCGCGTCGCGCTCACCGAAGAGGCATTCGCCCAGCGCCTGCGCTCCGCCGTGGGTTCAACCATCGAGACGATCCGCCGGCGTATCGACGCGCTGGGCACGACCGAACCGAACATCCAGCGCCAGGGCGTTGAGCGCGTGCTTGTCCAGGTGCCGGGCCTGCAAGACCCCCAACGCCTGAAGGAATTGATCGGCCAGACCGCGAAGCTGACCTTCCAGCTTGTCGATCAGTCAATGGCGCCATCCGAAGCGGAAAGCAACCGGCCGCCCGCCGGATCATCGTTATACCCTTCGGATGATGGAAGCGGCCAGCAATACCTGCTGCGCGACCGCGCGATCATCAGCGGCGAAGACCTCGTCGACGCCCAGCCGAGCTT
>CAYFVF010000036.1:0-12246 GCA_964346335.1 uncultured Hyphomicrobiaceae bacterium | reverse complement strand
CCCTCGCGCATCATCAGCCCGAGATTGCGCCGCGCGCGCCGCCACGGCTCATCCGCCGCCTTGTAGATGATGTGGCGCAGGTCGTTAAGCCGCCCCGGCGATCGCGGCTTGCCCGCCGCCAGCCAGCGCTCGCGCGATTGTCCGCCCTTCCACTGGCGCGTGGTAAAGCCGAGGATTTCGACCTTCACGCCGCAGCGCTCCAGCGTGCGCGCGAGAATGTCGGTGCAGCACGCCGCCACCATGATCGGCCGCCCGCGCATTGAGCCGGAATTGTCGATCAGCATGGTCACGACCGTATCGCGGAACTCGGTCTCGCGCTCGGCCTTGAACGACAGCGGCTGCATCGGATCGATGGCGACGCGGGTAAGCCGGGCGGTGTCGAGGATGCCTTCTTCGAGGTCAAATTCCCACGCGCGGTGCTGCTGCGCCAGCAAGCGGCGCTGAAGGCGGTTGGCCAGCCGGCTGACCGCAAGATTATGATTGGAGAGCTGCTTGTCGAGGAAGCTGCGCAGGCGGGTGAGTTCTTCGCTGTCGCAAAGCGCCCCCGCGGCAATGGTTTCGTCAAACTCGTTCGTGAACGTCTTGTAGCCGAAATCACCCGGCGCTTCGATTACAGAGGTGTTGGGCCGGCGCGGTGGTCCTTCGTTCTGGTCCTGGCCCTGTTCGCTATCGTCGAAGCGCTCCATCTGGGCGAAGTCGCTGATGTCGGTATCTTCCGCGCCTTGCGCTTCGGCGGAGGGGTCATCCTCGGTCTCGGCGGGGCGTTGCTCGTCCTCGCCGCTTTCCTCGTTCTGGGGTTCGGTTTCGTCCGTGTCGGCCTCGTCTTCGGACTCGCTTTGTTCCTCGCGCTCATGCGACTGATCCTCCGCAAGGTCCAGCGCCACCAGCATGTCGCGCAGGATCTGCCCGAACCGCTCCTGATCCTCGACCGCGCCAGTAAGTTCCCCCACCAGGTCCCCGGCGCGCTGCTCAATCATCGGGCGCCACGCATCGACGATCGGGCGGGCCTTTTCCGGCGGCGCGGCCCCGGTCAGCGCCTCGCGCACCAGCAGGCCCAGGGCCTCGTCGGCGGGGGCATCCTCGCGCTGGGTGATCTCGCGCACGGCCACGTCGTCATACCGCGCGCTGGTCTTGGCGCTGAGGTTGTCCGCTACGCCCGCCATGCGCTGCGCGCCCACGGCTTCCACCCGGGCCTGCTCCACCGCCTCGAAGACCGCCCGCGCATCACTGCCGGACGGCGCGAGCCGCGCATGCAGCTTGCTGTCGTGACAAGCCGCGTTGAGCGCCAGCGCGTCCGCGTGGCCGCGCACCACCGCCAGCGTCTTGGGCGTGACATGCGCCGGCAACTCCGGCACACGCAGTGTCTCGCCGTTGCGCCCGGGCGGGTCAGTGCTAAACGTGACCTTGACGTTCGGATCGCCCGCGATCGCGCGGGCCGTGCCGGAGACCGCGCGGCGCAGTGGCTCGGTCAGGTCCGGTTTTCGTTTCGGCTGATAGGCCATCGGCTCACGCGGTTAAGACAGGGCGACGTTGGCGCCAGACGGCGGCAGCTCCGCGCCGAAGCACCGCTGGTAGAACTCCGCCACCAGGCCGCGCTCCAGCTCGTCGCACTTGTTCAGGAAGCTGAGCGTGAATGCCGTACCGATATCGCCGAATATGTCGGCATTCTCCGCCCAGGTGATCACGGTTCGCGGGCTCATCACGGTCGACAAATCGCCGTTGATAAAGGCGTTGCGGGTGAGATCGGCGAGGCGCACCATGCGCGACAGGTTTTCGCGCCCTTCTGGCGTATCGAAGGATTTCACCTTCGCCGCGGCAATCCCGACTTCCTCGTCATGCGGCAGATAGTTGAGCGTCACCACGATTGACCACCGGTCCATCTGCCCCTGGTTGATCTGCTGCGTGCCGTGATAGAGCCCAGAGGTATCACCCAGCCCCACAGTGTTCGTCGTTGCGAACAAGCGGAACGACGGGTGTGGCCGGATCACCCGGTTCTGGTCGAGCAGCGTCAGCCGGCCGGAGACCTCCAGCACGCGCTGAATGACGAACATCACGTCCGGGCGCCCCGCGTCATACTCGTCGAAGACCAGCGCGGTGTTGGATTGCAGCGCCCACGGCAATATCCCCTCGCGGAACTCCGTGACCTGCTTTCCTTCGCGCACGACGATCGCGTCCTTGCCGACCAGGTCGATGCGGCTGACATGGCTATCGAGGTTCACGCGCACGCACGGCCAGTTGAGCCGCGCCGCCACCTGTTCAATGTGGGTGGATTTGCCCGTGCCATGGTAGCCCTGCACCATCACGCGGCGGTTATGCGCGAACCCCGCGAGGATCGCCATGGTCGTGTCCTTGTTGAACAGGTAGTCCGGGTCGAGGTCGGGCACATGGGCGCTGCCCTGCGAGAAGGCGGGCACCTCCATGTCACTGTCGATTCCGAACACCTGCCGCACCGACACTTTCATGTCAGGGGTGTGTTCCACAGATGTGGTTTCAGCACTCATAAGCGATCATCCAGAGTTGTTGGCATGGCCCGGCAAAGCGTCTTCCGCGCCCGTCGCACGGGTCGACAGGCTCAGGCCACGCTTCGCGATTGGTGTCGGCCTGACTTAGCACAGGCCGGTTTTCTTGAGGTAGTTATACGCTTGAATGACCTCGCGCAGTTTGTCTTCCGAACTGCGATCTCCGCCATTCTGGTCCGGGTGCAGCGTCATCACCAGGTTCTTGAACTGGGATCGGATGTCGCTGGGGCCGACATTTTCCTCCAGGCCCAGCGTCCGCAACGACTTGCGCTGGGCATTGTGCAAGCGCCGCTCCGGCTTGTCGGCCGCGCGGCTATCATCCACCCCGAAGATACCGAGCGGATCGGATGTGTCAAAGGCATAGGCGAAAGCGCGCCAATCCTGTGGCTTGCGATCAGACCCGCCGCGGCCAAGGCCCATGTTCCAGGTCGGGCGATGTCCCGTCATTGCCGCCTGCTGGAAGCTGGCGATTTCCTCGTCACTCATGCCGCGGAAATAGTTGTATTTCTGATTGTACTGGCGCACATGCTCGCGGCAGTAGTAAAAAAACTGGCCTTCACGCCCCCGGCCCATGGGCGCGCGATGTTCGCCCGGCTTGTTGCATCCGGGCCATTCACAGCGGCGCTGCGTTTGAGCCTGCCTCGGCTGGCGGTCCGGCTTTACCCGTATGCGATCAAAAATCGGAGAATCGAGCTTCATTGACGTTGCCTGAGCCTGACGCCTGTATATTCTCGTGAAAGTATGCTGCTTCGCCGGCGAGCGCACAAGCGGGTTGGACCGGAATGCCGCGGTCCCTCGATCCGCCAGTCCCCGCCGCGATAATCTCAGACAAGAAGGTGCCCCATGTCCGTAGAAGATTCCATCCGTCAGCGTCTCGATGAGGCGTTTTCACCCACCGTGTTGCGCATCGAAAACGACTCCGCGCGTCACTCCGGTCATGCCGCGATGCGCGAACATGATCCGCAGGTGCCGGGCGAAACGCATTTCACCGTGCATATCGTTGCCGATGCATTCGCGGGCAAGTCCCGGCTGGAACGCCACAGGATGGTGAATACCGCGCTCGCCGCCGAGTTGGCCGGGCCCGTGCATGCCCTCAACATCAAGGCGCAGCCCCCCTCGGAAGCCTAATCCAGCGCCGCGCTCAGTATCTTGCGCATCACGCTCGGGAGCGCTGCGCCCGGCAGATCGGCGCGCGCGATCCACACGCATGGCGTCGGAGCGGACGTGTGCGCGCCCAACTCCGACGTGTAAACGTCCAGCGACAAATGAAAATGCGTGAAGGTGTGCGTGACGGGCGCAGCGAGTGCCCGCCAGGTCGCGCTCACCGGCGCTTCGGCAAGCGCCTCGTTTTGCGGCCACGGCTCAGCGCGCCACTCGGTTGTGGGCGGCTCCATCATCCCGCCGAGCAGGCCGTTTTCCGGCCGCCGGCGTAACAAGACCGCCCCATCGCCGCGCACCGCCACGAAGGCAGCGCCGCGCCGCTCGGGCCGTTTGGCCTTGGGCGAACGCATCGGAAACATGGCCGCAACCCCCTGCGCATGGGCATCGCACCGGGCGCGCAACGGGCACCGCGAACATGACGGCGTGCGCGGCGCGCAGATCGTCGCGCCGAGGTCCATCATCGCCTGGGCGAAATCACCGGGGCGTGTTGCCGGCGTCAGCGTCTCGGCCAGCGTGCGCAGCATGGGCTTCGCGCCGGGCAGCGGCTCGCGCACGGCGAACAAGCGCGCCACCACCCGCTCGACATTGCCATCGACCACCGTCGCGGGCTGATCGAAGGCAATCGCCGCAATCGCCGCCGCCGTGTACGGGCCGATGCCGGGCAGCTTCTGCAACTCCGCCGCGGTCCGTGGAAAGTGCCCGCCAAGCCCGCCCGCGACGATGCGCGCAGTCTTGTGCATGTTCCGCGCGCGCGCATAGTAGCCAAGCCCGGCCCAGGCGGCGAGCACGTCGTCCAGCGGCGCTGCCGCCAGATCATTCACGCGCGGCCAGCGGCGCAGAAACTCGCGGTAATACGGCGCGACCGCCTTCACCGTGGTTTGCTGGAGCATCATCTCTGACAGCCACACGTGATATGGGTCGGCACGCTCTCCCGGCGGCGCGCGCCACGGCAGATCGCGCCGCGCCGTGTCATACCAGGCCAGCAAGTTATCCGCGATATCCACGGCGTGTGTCTGCGCCAAGCTTGCCTCCGGCGAATCGCCTATCCTTCCGCACCGACACGGGTTCTGGCATGGAGACCGAGATGGCGCAAATTCGGGCAGGCGGACGGACCAATGGCCGCGGCGCTGTGCGGGTCGCGGGGCCGAACTTCACGCCGGACCGGCGCAACCCTCGCGGTGGAGCGCGGCGCGCAGGCGCGTTCGCGCCAAACCTGACGCGCCCGGCTTTCGAGAAATACGGTTTTCCAGCGGCGGCGCTGCTGACCGATTGGGCGGCGATCGCGGGGTCGGACCTTGCGGCCTTCACCGCGCCCGAGCGGCTGAAATGGCCCCGTCAACAGCGCGAACCCGAGGAGGCTGACGGCCCGCATAGCGCCACGCTCGTGCTGCGTGTGGCCGGTCCGCGCGCCATCGAGCTTCAGCACCGCCTGCCCCAGCTCATCGAGCGGATCAACGCCTATTTCGGCTTCCGCGCGGTCGCGCAGGTCCGGCTTTACCAGGCACCGCTTGAGCCGTCCCACACGGCGCGGCATCCGCAACAGCGCATCACGCCGCGCGCCGATCGCGCCGGGCTTGTGAAGACCATCAGCGACCCGCGCCTGCGCACCGCGCTGTCACGTATCGCGGCGGGGATCGACGCCTGAGGCTGCCGGAAAGATGTTGCGAGCCAGCAACACGAATTTGTGACTTTTGCCTGACCGGAAAATCCTTTGGATTGCCGTTAGCAAGCCGCTTTCCTGCCCCAACTTGTCAATAATCGGCGGCTAAATTTACTGTGATGCAAATAGGCGCGGTTGGCCCCGTGCAGGATCGATGTCGACGAATTCCAGGAGTGTGATGATTATGAAACAATCCAAGGCCCAGCTCGTGTTCCGTCCCGCCGTGGCGGTCGCAGGCCTCTCGGTGCTCGGGGTGATTATCCTGAGCGCACTGCACGAGGTGTCAGCGCCCGGCGTGATCGCCCGCGAAGCTGTCAGCACGCAAGCTCAGACCGCCCCGGCCCAGCCGGCAGCCCCAGCCACTGCCGAGGACACGGCACAGACCGATGGCGCCAACACCGATGGCGTTGCGACCGACAGCGCCGAGACCGATGCGCCTGCGGAGAGCGAAACCCGCGTCGCACAGGCCGACACCGAGCCGGCCGCCGCGCAGGGCGAGAGCAAGCCCTTCGATGATATCGTCATGGGCGACCCTGATGCGCCCGTCACGGTGATTGAATATTCCTCCATGACCTGCCCGCACTGCGCGCGCCTCCACACCAACACGCTGCCCGCGCTCAAGGAGCAATACATCGAGACCGGCAAGGTCAACTATATCATGCGCGAGTTCCCGCTTGATAATCTTGCCGCGGCGGCCTCCATGCTTGCGCGCTGCATGCCGGAAGACAAGTTCTACGCATTCGTCGACATGCTGTACGAAAAGCAGGCGGAATGGGCCAACTCGGACGATCCGCTGCGTGAGCTTCGCCAGATCAGCAAGGTCGCCGGCTTCACCGAAGAGCGCTTCAACAGCTGCCTGAGCGACCAGCAGGCGCTGGATTACATCCAGCAGGTGCGCGACACCGGCAATCAGCAATATGACATCCGCTCCACGCCGACGCTGATCATCAACGGCCAGAAACTGGAAGGCAATCAGTCCATCGACCAGCTTCAGGCGGTCATTGATCCGATGCTCGAAGACGCCGGCAAGAGCTGAGCCCAGGCCGGTCGTGGTAGGCGCACGCGTGATGTTCCACCCGGTTTGGCGGAAGTTGCACAACGCAGGGCTCCTCGCGGGCCTTGCCCTGCTGCTCGCCGGGTGCGCGGGCGGCGCGGCCACCCAACCGCAAACACTTGAGCGCATGATTGCAACCGGCGGGGGCGTGAGCCTCGACATGCTCAAGAAGCCCGGGCCGCTCGGCGACAAGACGATGGGCGACCCGGATGCGCCGGTTACCGTGATCGAATACGCCTCGCTTACCTGCCCGTACTGCCGGCGCTTCCATGCCGACGTGTTCCCGCGCTTCAAGCGCAATTTCATTGACACCGGCAAGGTTCATTTCATCTACCGCGAATTCCCGATCGGGCGCTCGGCGGGAACCGCCGCCATCGCCGCGCGTTGCGTGCCCGAACAGCACTACTTCGCCGCCAACTGGAAATTGCTCGCAACCCAGCGCCAATGGGTCTCGCAGGACGTGCGCCACGGCGCGATCCATAAAATTGTGCAGGAGTTCGATCTCGACCGCGCCGCGTTTGACAGCTGTCTGGAGAATCAAACGATAGTGGATGGGCTGAAGCAGGTGAAGGAGCGCGGGCGAAAGCTCGGCGTGAGCGCCACGCCAACCATCTTCGTGAACACGGAGATGCGCCGTGGCGGCGTGAGCTACGAGGATCTCGTCGCGTTGATCGAGGCCAGCACCCGGACCGCCGCTGCATCCGGCGGCTGATCGCGCGTCCCAGCCCGCTGCACCGGACCCGTTGAGCGAAAGGGCGCACGACGTGCAAATTACCCGCCTGAAACTGCTGGGCTTCAAGTCCTTCGTCGAACCCGCCGAGTTGCTGATCGAACCCGGTCTGACCGGGGTGGTCGGGCCAAACGGCTGCGGCAAGTCGAACCTGCTCGAAGCCCTGCGCTGGGTGATGGGCGAAACGTCTTACAAGTCCATGCGCGGCTCGGCGATGGATGATGTGATCTTCGGCGGAACCGACGCGCGGCCCGCGCGCGACACCGCCGAGGTCGCGATCTACCTGGACAATAGCGCCCGGCGCGCCCCGGCGACGTTCAACGACACCGACGCCATCGAGATCACCCGGCGCATCCAGCGCGAATCCGGCTCCACCTACAAGGTAAACGGCCGCGAGGCCCGCGCGCGCGATGTTCAGCTCCTGTTTGCGGACGCGGCCACCGGCGCACGCTCGCAGGCGCTGGTGCAGCAGGGGCGGATCGGCGAGATCGTGAGCGCGAAACCCGAACAGCGCCGCCGCATCCTTGAGGACGCCGCAGGGATCGCCGGGCTGCACGGCCGCCGTCACGAAGCCGAATTGCGCCTGAAGGCCGCCGAGACGAACCTTGAGCGGCTGCAAGACGTGATGGGCCAGGTCAACCAGCAGCTTCAAAGCCTCAAGCGCCAGGCCCGGCAGGCGCGCAAGTACCGCGAGATTTCCGAAGAACTGCGCCAGGCCGAGGCCGTGCAGCATCACGTCGCCTTCCAGCAGGCCAACGAGAAGGTCGCGGAACAGGAAGCCCAGTTGCAGGAGGCCATGCGCGAGGTCGGGCAACTGACGCAGGCCGAGTCTGCCGCCACGCGCGCGGAAAGCGAGGGCAGCGACTCGATCCAGCCACTGCGCGACGAGGAAGCCACCCGCGCGGCGGTGCTGCACCGCCTTCAGGTGGAACAGCAGACGCTTGAGCAGGAAGAAGCCCGCGCCGCCGCCCGCCAGCGCGAGCTTGAACAGCGCCTCGAACAGATCGCCGCCGACATCACCCGCGAGCGCGAGTTCATGGAGGACGCCGCGCAGACCATAACTCAGCTTGAAGCCGAGGACGCCGATCTCCGGCAGCGCGAGACCAGCGAAGACGGACGCAACGAAGCCTCGCAAGCGCTCGAAGCGGCGACCGGGACGCTGGCGGAGGCGGAACAGCGCCTGTCGGACCTGACCGGCCAGGCGGCGGATTTGCGCGCCCGCCGTCGCGAGTTGGAAGGCCAGATCAGCCAGGCGGACCAGCGCATTGCCACACTGACGCAGCAGCAGGAGCGCATCGCGGGCGAACTGGCGGAGATCGACGCCGCGCTGGGCGAAGGCTCGGAGATTGCCACGCTGCAGGACGAGGTGGCGCGCCTGAACGCCGAGGTGCAGACGATTGAGGCGCGCACGGGCGAGGCGGAGACCGCGCTGGCCGAGGCGCGCGCGGCGGAAAAGCAGACCCGCGAACACGCCTCTCAGACGCGCCTGAACGCCCGCCAGCTTGAGACCGAGGCGGCGACGCTCATCAAGCTGCTGCGCCCGGCCGACAGCGACCAGTGGCGCCCGGTGGTGGACGAAATCCGCGTGGCGCCCGGCTACGAGACGGCACTGGGCGCGGCGCTGGGCGACGACCTCGACATGCCCGCCGACGCCCGCGCGCCGGCCCACTGGGCGGGAACGGGCGACGCAAGCGGCGACCCTGCCCTGCCCGCCGGCGCGACACCTTTCACCGAATTCGTGCGCGCGCCGGACGTGCTGTCGCGCCGGCTGCGCCAGATCGGTCTGGTCGACCCCGCCGATGGGCCCCGCCTCGCTGCAATGCTTGCGCCGGGCCAGCGGCTCGTGACGACGCGCGGCGATCTATGGCGCTGGGACGGCGTTCACGCGGCCGCCGATGCGCCCACCGCCGCGGCCAAGCGACTTGCCGAGCGGAACCGTCTGGACGAGTTGACGGCGGAAGTCGAGCGGCTGCGCGAGAGCGCCGAGGCAGCGGAAGCCGAGCAGAAGCACGCGAGCGAGCGCGCGAGCGCCGCCGCCGAGGAGGAAAAGCGCCTGCGCGCATCGTGGCGCGACACTCAGGGCGAGCTGTCGCGAACACGTGACGCCTTGGCCAAGGCTGAGCGTCAAGCCCAGAAGACCGGCGAGAAGCGTGCCGCGCTGGCGGAGGGGCAGACCCGGACCGCCGCCGATCTCTCCGAGGCTCAGGCGCAATTGACGCAAGCCCGCGAAGCGCTCGCCGCGCTGCCAGACATCAGCGCGCTTGAGGCCGATATCACGGCGGCGCAAACGCGCGTCAGTGAGCGGCGCGACGCTTACTCCCAGGCTCGCGCCAAGCTGGACGGCATCGAGCGTGAGCGCAAGCAGCGCCGCGACCGGCTGCAAGCCATCGATGGCGAAATCGCCCGCGCGGCCAAGCGCCAGGACGCCGCCAGCACCCAGATCAGCGACCTCGAAAAGCGCAGCGAAGAAGCGAAGGCCGAACTTGAGGAGCTTTCCGGCATCCCCGAAGCCGCCGCCCAGCGCCGCGAAAAACTGTTCAATGAAATCACCGAGGCGGAGACCGCCCGCAAGGCCGCCGCCGACAGGCTGGCCGAAGCCGAAAGCAGTTTGCGCGACAACGCCAAGCATCTGCGCGATATCCAGAACCGGCTGAGCCAGGCCAAGGAAAAACGCGCGCGCATCGAGGCGCAGCTGGAGGCCGCGCGCCAGCGCCGCTCGGAACGCGCCCATGCGATCCGGGAGGCTTTGGACTGCGCGCCCGAAGAATGCCTCCAGGTCGCAGGCTTCACGCAGGACGCGCCGCTGCCGGACGCGGAAGAACTCGACCAGCGCGTGCAGAAGCTGCGCTCCGAGCGTGAACGGCTCGGCGGCGTGAACCTGCGCGCGGAGGAAGAAGCCGCTGAGCTGGAAGAGCAATTCGGCGGGATGCAGCAGGAACGCGAAGACCTCGAACAGGCGATCGCCAAGCTGCGCGGCGGCATTTCAAACCTGAACCGCGAGGGGCGCAAGCGCCTGCTCGATGCGTTCGAGACGGTCAATAATCATTTCCAGCATCTTTTCAGCGTGCTGTTCGCCGGCGGCGAGGCGCGGCTGGAGCTGATCGAGTCCGATGATCCTCTGGAAGCCGGGCTTGAAATCGTGGCGCGCCCGCCGGGCAAGAAGGCGCAAGTGCTCACACTGCTCTCGGGCGGCGAGAAGGCGCTCACGGCGCTGGCGCTGATCTTCGCGGTGTTCCTGACCAACCCATCGCCGATTTGCGTGCTGGACGAGGTCGACGCGCCGCTTGATGATGCCAACGTGGATCGCTTCTGCAATCTGATGGAAGAAATGGGCGGCACGACCCAGACGCGCTTTCTCGTTATCACCCATCACCCGATGACCATGAGCCGGATGCACCGACTGTTCGGCGTCACCATGGCGGAAAAGGGCGTGAGCCAGCTCGTCTCGGTTGACCTGCGCACAGCGGAGCGCTTCCTCGAAGCGGGCTAGAGCGCCAAACTGCCACACCCCGTTTTGACGGCGATTTTCCGCGCAAAAACATTGCTCTAGGGCGATTTTCTTGGCGCTTGACAGTGGTGGAGCCCCTGTCTAAGTTGCGCGCGACTGGACGCGGGCTGTGCCGATCTGCCAAGTCAAATGCCTCAAGGGGAAGAGATGGGCCCCTCCGGCCATGACGATGACCGCCAGGATGGCAAAAACCGCGGTTCGGACTCGTCCAAGTCGATCCGCGACAGGCTTGATACGCTCGGGCGCGATTTGGATGCCGTCGAGAGACGGCGCCGGTCGCAGGAGGTCGAGACGAACGCACGGTCGGGAGCGCTGGGCATGGCCTTCCGGTTGGGCGCTGAAATGGTGGTTGGCATCGGGATCGGCGGCGTCATCGGCTGGGCGCTGGATTCGTGGCTTGGTACGGCGCCGGCGTTCCTGATCGTATTTTTGCTGCTGGGCAGCGGCGCGGGGATCTTGAACTCTGTGCGTACAGCACGCCGGATGCAAGTGGGCGGCGACAACGGCGGCAAGGGTTAAGGGGCGATACGTGACGACAGAAGCGAGCGAAACCGGCACTGCCCAGGACGGCGCTGAAACGGCGCAAGCGAGCGATGCGCCGGCTGACGCGGCCACGCCCGAGGCCCAACAGGGTCAGGCCGCGCCGGAAGCGGGTGGAGCCGCCGAAGCGCCCAGTGGCGGCGGCGGCGATGCGCTGGCCGATATCTTCGACCCCATGAAGCAGTTCGAGATCAAGCGCTTCGTCGAGCTCAACTTCTTCGGTCTGGACGCCTCCTTTACAAACTCATCGCTGATGATGGTCATTGGCGTTGCCCTGATCAGCTTCTTCCTCATCGGCAGCATGCGCGGGCGCGCCCTGGTCCCGGACCGGATGCAGTCGCTCGCGGAAATGTCGTATGAGTTCGTGGCGAACATGGTCCGCGAAAACGCCGGCAGCGAGGGAATGAAGTATTTCCCGTTCATCTTCACGCTGTTCTTCTACATCTTGGCGATGAACATGCTCGGCATGGTGCCCTATGGCTTTACCGTGACCAGCCACATCATCGTCACTGTCGCCCTCGCGCTTGTCGTGTTCATCGGCGTGACCGTCATCGGGATCATCAAGAACGGGGCGAAATTCATCGGCCTGTTCGTGCCATCCGGGGTTCCCATCTGGTTGTTGCCGCTGCTGGTGCCGATCGAAATCCTGTCTTACCTGGTCCGCCCGTTCAGCCTGTCGGTGCGTCTGTTCGCCAACATGATGGCCGGGCATACAATGCTGAAGGTATTTGCCGGGTTCGTCGTCGCCATGGGCTTCGTCGGCGGCTGGGCGCCGCTGTTGTTCATGGTGGCGTTCACGGGCCTGGAAGTTCTCATCGCCTTCCTGCAAGCCTTTGTCTTCGCCGTGCTGAGCTGCATCTACCTGAACGATGCGCTGCACCCGCACCATTGATGCATCCGTCAAAACGAAATCTGTCGAAAAGCCAACTGTTTAATCGAAAACTGGAGGAGTAGGAACATGGAAGTAGAAGCAGCCAAGCTCATCGGTGCGGGCATCGCCTGTATCGCGCTGGTCGGCGCCGGCCTCGGCATCGGCAACATCTTCGGCAACTACCTCGCGGGCGCGCTGCGCAA
>CAYFVF010000035.1:0-12402 GCA_964346335.1 uncultured Hyphomicrobiaceae bacterium | reverse complement strand
ACCTTCGCCACGATCTTCTGCGCCGCGTCGGCCAGGTCATCCGCCGGGATGATTGCGAGGCCGGACTCGCTCAGCATCTGCTTGCCCATCTCCACATTTGTGCCCTCCAGCCGCACGACGAGCGGCACGCGGATGTCCATCTCCTTGGCCGCGGCGATGATGCCTTCAGCGATGATGTCACAGCGCATGATCCCGCCGAATATGTTGACGAGGATGCCCTGCACGGCCTGGTCGGACAGGATGATCTTGAAGGCGTTCATCACCTGCTCCTTGTTCGCGCCGCCACCGACATCAAGGAAGTTGGCGGGCTCGGAGCCGTAGAGCTTGATGATGTCCATGGTCGCCATCGCCAGGCCGGCGCCGTTGACCATGCAACCGATGCTGCCGTCGAGCTTGACGTAGTTCAGGCCGTGGCGCGAAGCTTCGACTTCGGCCGGGTCTTCCTCCTCGATGTCGCGCAAATTGGCGACCTTGCTCTGGCGGAACAGCGCGTTGTCATCGAAGTTGATCTTGGCGTCGAGGCAGCGCAGCTCGCCCTTGTCCGTCACAATCAGCGGATTGATCTCCAGAAGGCTCATATCCGTCTCGGTAAAGGCCTTGTAGAGGCTGCCGATCAGCTTGACGCATTGCTTGACCTGATCGCCCTCCAGCCCGAGCGCGAACGCGATTCGACGCCCGTGGAAGGGCGAATAGCCGCTCACCGGGTCAATTGTCAGGGTCAGGATCTTCTCCGGCGTCTCGGCCGCGACCTTCTCGATATCCACGCCGCCCTCGGTGGAGCAGATGAAGGCGATGCGCGAGGTGCCACGCTCAACCAGCGCGGACAGGTAAAGCTCGCGCGCGATCTGCGCACCGTCCTCAATGTAAAGCCGCTGGACCTTCTTGCCTTCAGGCCCTGTCTGATGCGTTACCAGCGTGCGCCCCAGCATCTGGTCGGCGAAGGTGCGCACATCATCCATCGACCTCGCGAGGCGAACGCCGCCCTGCTCGCCTGCCTGCGGCTCCTGAAAACGGCCCTTGCCGCGTCCCCCGGCGTGGATCTGCGCCTTCACGACCCAGACCGGGCCGCCGAGTTCGTTGGCGACGCTGACCGCATCATCCGGCGTGAAGGCCGCCGCGCCCTGAGAGACCGGCACGCCATACTCGCGCAGGATCGCCTTCGCCTGGTATTCATGGATATTCATAGCTCTCGCTCCCGGTCATGTCTTCTTTGCGATGCGATCAGGCAATCCCGCCAAGGCCCGGCGCGATGCGCTTGCACGAATCCACCAGCCCCTGCACGGACTCTACGGAGCGCATGAAGTCCGCGCGCTCGCCCGAGGTCAGGTCGATGTCGATGACCCGCTCCACGCCCTTGGCGGTGATGACCGCCGGCACGCCGACATAAAGCCCCTTCACGCCGAATTCGCCGTTGAGATAGGCCGCGCAGGGAAGAACGCGCTTCTTGTCCTTGAGGAACGATTCCGCCATCTCGACGGCCGAGGCCGCCGGGGCGTAATAAGCCGAGCCGCTTTTCAGAAGGCCGACGATTTCCGCGCCGCCATCGCGCGTGCGCTGGACGATCTCACCGAGGCGCTCGTGCGTGATCCAGTGCATCTTGATCAGATCGGGCAGCGGGATGCCAGCGACCGTCGTGTAGCGCGTCAGCGGCACCATGGTATCGCCGTGCCCGCCAAGCACGAATGCGGTCACATCCTCCACCGACACATCGAACTCCTGCGCGAGGAAGGTGCGGAACCGCGCGCTGTCGAGCACGCCGGCCATGCCCACCGTCATGTGGCGCGGCAGGCCCGTGATCTGGTTCAGCGCCCAGACCATCGCGTCCAGCGGGTTCGTGATGCAGATGACAAAGGCGTCCGGCGCGTATTTCTTGATGCCCGCGCCAACCTGCTCCATGACCTTGAGGTTGATTTCGAGAAGATCATCCCGGCTCATGCCCGGCTTGCGCGGCACACCGGCGGTGACGATCACGACATCGGCCCCGCGAATATCGACATACTCGTTGGTGCCCTTCAATTCGCAATCGCTACCTTCGACGGACAGGGACTGCGCGATATCCAGCGCCTTGCCCTGCGGCAGCCCCTCGACGATATCGAACAGGACGACGTCGCCAAGCTCCTTCACGCCGATGAGATGCGCGAGTGTGCCGCCGATCATGCCGCCGCCGATCAGCGCGATTTTTTTGCGGGCCATGCGTCTCGTCTCCCTGCCATCAGATATCCAAACCCGACGCCGTGGTTATAGCGAAACCCGCCCGCGTTCAAGCGAGCGCCGCTCACGCGGCGTCACGACCATGTGTGAGACTGACGTGCAGGTCCGCAATGCGCAAGAGCGCAGCCGGTTTATGAACCGTTGGCCGTGCCGGCATTCAGCGGCAGCACGACCTGGAAGATCGACGGGTCATCCGGGTCATGGCGGATGTTGAAGCCCAGCTGGCGGCACATGCGCAGCATCGTCGCGTTTTCGCTCATCACCGAGCCGTGGAGCTGCTCGAGTCCTTCGCGGCGCGCATAGTCGATCAGGTGGCGCATCAGGTGCCAGCCCAGCCCGCGGCCTTTCAGGTCAGAGCGCGTCATCACCGCATATTCCGCGCTGCGATAGTCCGGATCGGCGAAGAACCGGGCAATACCGAGCAATTCGTCTTCTTGGGGCGTGAGCGCGACAAAGGCGATTTCGCGGCCGTAATCGATCTGGGTGAGGCGGGCGAGGAACTTGCGTGACATATGCTTTTGCGGGGAGAAAAACCGCAGGCGCAGATCGTTCGGGTTCATGCCCGCGAGCATGGCCTCGTAAAGCGCCTCGTCATCCGGGCGTATCGGGCGAATGAACACCGAGCCAAGTCCATCAGCCGAAATCATCTTTTCCCACTCATGGGGATAGGGCCGGATCGCCATCGGCGTGCGCGGGGTTTTCGTGCGATCGGCAAGGACAATCCGCGCATCGAGCGCCACCGCGCCGTTTTCGTCCGCGCGCAGCGGGTTGATGTCCAGTTCGCGGATTTCGGGGTGCTGAGAAACGAGATAGCTCACCTTCACCAGCGTGAGGGCAATCGCATCGAGGTCGGCAGCCGGGCGATCGCGATAGCCACGCAGGAGCCGGCTGATACGGGTCTCGCGGATCAGGTCCTGCGCCAGCTTGAGATCGAGCGGCGGCAGCGCCATCGCGGTGTCCTTGACGACCTCGACGGCCGTGCCGCCCGCGCCGAACAGGATGACCGGTCCGAAGGTGGCGTCCTCGCTCACGCCGACAATCAGTTCATGCGCGAGCTTGCCACGGATCATCGGCTGCACGCTGATTCCGTCGATGCATGCATCCGGGCGCGCCTTGCCGATCTGCTCCAGCATCTCGCGGGCGACCTGCCCGGCGCGCTCGGCATTGCCGATGTCGAGGCGCACGCCGCCGACGTCGGATTTGTGGCTGATCTCGTCGGAGACGATCTTGAGCACCACCGAGGGATAGTCCTTCAGGATGTCATCGGCGGCGGCACGGACGTCCTCGGGTGTTGTCACCGTGTATGCCGGGACGACCGGAACGTCGTAACACTGCAGGAGTTTCTTCGCCTCGGGCTCGCTCATCATGCTGCGCCCCGCGGACAAGACGGCGTCGATCTGCGTTTGCGCATAACTGGAATCGAACGACAACTGTCGCGGCAGCATGGGCGGCGCGCGCATCAACTCGGCTTGGGCGCGCGAATAATGCACCAGATGCATGAACCCGCGAACGGCCTGACGCGGCGTCTCGAACGAGGGAATGTCCGCCTCGGCAAACATCTGCCGCGCCCTGGCCGGGGCGATCGAGCCGAGCCAGTTGCTTATGACAGGTTTGCGCCGGCCCGGACCGTCGTTCTCTTTCACCGCCTCGATCACCGCGCGTGCGGTATCCTCGCTTGAGGCCAGCGCCTGCGGGCAATTCATCACCAATATCGCTTCGGTTTCAGGCGCGCGCAGCAGCGTGCTCATCGCCTGCTTGTAACGATCCGCGCCGGCATCGCCGATGATGTCCACCGGGTTCGCGCCCGACCATGTCGCCGGCAGGATCTTGTCGAGCGCGGCTGTCGTGTCGTCGGACAGTTCAGCCAGTTCGCCGTTTTCGTCGATGAGCGCATCCGCCGCGAGGACGCCGGCCCCGCCGCCATTGGTCAGGATGGTCAGCCGCTCGCCGGGCAACGTGCCGATCCGCTCGGCCGTCTCCGCGGCGATAAACAACTCGTCGAGATCGGGGACCCGCAGAACGCCCGCGCGCCGAAAGGCTGCGTCGTACACGTTGTCAGCGCCCGCCAGCGCGCCGGTATGCGAGGCCGCCGCCTTCGCCGCCGCGGCGTGACGCCCGGTCTTGATGACGATAACGGGCTTGGAGCGCGCCGCCCGCCGCGCCGCCGACATGAACTTCGGCGCGTCAGTGATGCCCTCGATGTAGAGCAGGATCGCCTTGCTTGACACATCGCCGGCTAGGTAATCCAGCATGTCGCCGAAATCGACATCGGACATGTTGCCGATCGACGCCATCAGCGAAAAGCCGATCTGCCGCCCGTTCGCCCAGTCCAGCACCGAAGTGAGCAGCGCGCCGGATTGCGAGACGATCGCCAGATCACCGGGGATCGGCGCGGTGTGCGAGAAGCTGGCGTTCAGGCCCGAGCCGCCCATCAGCAGGCCGATGCAATTCGGCCCGAGAATGCGAAGCCCGTGGGGCCGCGCGGCTTCGAGCATCCGTGTCTCAAGCTCGCCTTCAACGCCGGCAGTAAGCACCGCGGCAGCCCGGCACCCCTTCTCGCCGAGCGCGCCGATGAGTTCAGGCACGGCCTTTGCCGGGACCGCAATGACCGCCAGATCGGGCGTGCCCGGCAGCGCATCGGCGCTAGGGTAACAGGGTTGCCCCTGAAGCTGCTTGTGCTTGGGGTTGACGAACCAGATCGGCCCGCTAAAGCCCCCTGCAAGCAGGTTGGCAGCAACCGTCGCTCCAACCGAGCCGGGCCGTTCGCTGGCGCCGAACAAGGCCACGGAGGCGGGGCGGAACATGGAATCAAGATTGCGTATCGTCATGGGCACACATCCTGTCACGGGAGTGTCGCAC
Organism: uncultured Hyphomicrobiaceae bacterium; assembly: GCA_964346335.1. Lineage (GTDB taxonomy): Bacteria > Pseudomonadota > Alphaproteobacteria > Rhizobiales > Rhodomicrobiaceae > Dichotomicrobium. The sequence continues at coordinate 7,332 of CAYFVF010000035.1, read as the reverse complement.
GTTTATGACGCAGCGCACAATAATTCGCGGACGCGAGATCAGCGATCCGGCGCCATGCGCCGTGATATGACGAGTTCGGAGGGAAAAGAGCGCAGAAAGGCGCGGTAGGCGTCATCCGCGCGCAGGATTTCACCGCCCGATTGGATCAGCAGATCGACGTCGTCTTCGGGCAGCGTAAACCGCGTCGGGATGTCGTCGAGTTCCTCGCGCACGCTGTCATCAGGCATCTGGTCAAACGCCACCCGCGTGGTGAAGAATTCGAGATCATCACATTGCCAGCCCGCTCCAACATCGGCAATGCGTTGAACTTGTGCCCGCGACAGGCTGCAACGCCACTCGATGAGTTCACCGCGCCACTGTGACACCATGCTGCTGAAATAGTCGTAAGAGCCGCGCATGTTGGCGTCCACGGCCGTGTCAGAAGCCGCCAGGATCAACTCCTCGCGTTCGGGACCGCGCACCGTCTTGGCCCAGTCACCCGCCGGCGGACGCCCGGAATCGACGATGACGAACAGCATCCGTTCGATGCGGATCGCCTCAGCCGGTTTGAGCGGTTCATAGGGCTGTTCAGCCGCGAGACGCGTGAGCACGATACCGGTGAGGCCAAGATTGTCCGTCAGCCCGCCGTCCAGCAGCTTGACGAACTGCACGTCGTCATTCTCGCGGTAGCGCTGGATGGCCTGCGCCTTGGCGCGCAGCACCGCCGGTGCATCCGGGTTCACGGCCATCTGTGTGACCCAGCCGGGCGTGTCATAAGCGCAATCCGGCGCGTAATTTTCCAGCACCACCGGCGCGAAGACCAGCGGGACCGCCGCTGATGCGGCCACGGCTTCTGATAGCGGGAAACTGGCCAGATCGCTGCAGATCGCGCCGAAGGTCGCCTGGTTGAACACGAACGGCGTGCGGTTATAGATGTCCGAGGCATTGATCCACAGGATCGGGCGGCCGCTGGCCATCGCGTCGCCATAGGTCGCGCCAGCGAACAAATGCTGGTCCAGCCAGTCCTGAAAGCCGGTGCGGTCGTTCACGCCGCCGATGCTGGCGCGCACCACGTTCGCCAGCGACAGTGACGTGCGCAGCGAGGCCCCGATATTGGCAAGAAGAAAGTCCTCGCGGAAGCTGGCGAGGGTCTTTTCCCGGTCGAGCGCGAAAGCCGCCGCTGTCACCGAGCCGCCGGATACGCCGGAAATGAAGTCAACCTCGCGCGCCAGGGTCACATCGCGGCTGCCATTCACGACCTGCGTGCGCTCCAGTTCTTTCAAAACGCCGAACGCGAACGCCGCCGCGCGCGTGCCGCCGCCGGAGAAACTCAAGCCCACAAGCGTGTCGGACATGCCAGTGTCAGGCTGTTGGGCGGGCTTGGCCGTACCGCTCAGCGCCTTGTTCAGCGGCGCGTTGTCGAGCGTTGCGCCGCAGCCGCCCGCGACCAGTAGCGCCCCTACGGCGAGCGCGCTCATCCCGGCCTTTGTACTCCGGCGCGCCGCGCCCAAAAGGCGCTCAACAATCATCAAACAGGGATCCAATACACTTGATCGTGTTGCGGGTCGCGCGATCCACGGCTTCCGCCGCGCCGACCGCGGCATCGCGAACACGCTCGCCGACCCCGCGGGTTGTCTCAGCGGTTTCATCGGCGGCGCGCTTCAAGGTTTCCCCGGTCTGGCGGGCGGTCTCCCGGGACAGTTCGACCATCGTTTCCGGCGGCCCGTCTTTCTCTGCGGCCTGAGCGTCAGGGTCCTGCGCTGGATCCGGTTCGGCCCCGGTCAACGTGCCGGGAAGGCGCGCGTCGCCATCATACACGTAGCTGCGCTGCACCCCCTTGCATTGCATTTCCCGGCGCACCGCCGCGCATGTGCTGTGCGATTCGTCCCTGGCGATGCGCGCGGCGCAATAAAGCCCAAGCCTGCGCCGGTCGGCAGGGGCATCCGCGCCCGCCACGGTGCAGCCATAGCTTTGCGCCGGGCCGGTGCACTGCACGCATATTGCGCTCGGCTCGGCCCAAGCAGCGGGCGGCTCCAGCACGAGGAGCATGAAAACGGACGGGAGCAGGATCAGTGCGCGCATGGTTTCATATCGCCGTATCATCCGGGATGTGTTAGGACACGTAACGAAACATCAAGACGTCGGTGAACGGCGCGCCGGCAGCCGGTTGTGCCGCGCGCGCTCCCGACAGACTGTGTCGGCGCGATGCGGCGATTTTGGGACAAGCCGGCCTGACGGGCCAGCGGCGCAGCCGCCCATCATGTCATCAGACTGAAATATGAATCGCGTTTAGTCGCGGGTTAATGGGAATTGAATGTGCAGGAGCGAGCCCTGACAGCTAAGCCGATCAAACAGTACAGAACCCTGTTCCTGTCCGACATCCACCTCGGCACCAAGGCTTGCCAGGCCGAGGCCCTTCTGGATTTTTTGCGCAGGTTTGACGCTGACACGATCTACCTGGTCGGCGACGTCATTGATTTCTGGCGGATCAAGCGCAGTCCGCATTGGCCCCAGGACCACAACGACGTCGTGCAAAAGCTGTTGCGCAAGGTGCGCAAGGGCACGCAGCTCATCTTCATCCCCGGCAACCACGACGAGGCCCTGCGCTCGTATTGCGGCCAGCAGTTTGGCGGCGTCCAGTTCAAGCTGAACGAAATCCATGAAACCGCTGACGGCCGGCGGTTCGTGGTCATGCATGGCGACGAGTTCGACGTGGTAATCCGCTATGTCAAATGGCTGGCCCTGCTTGGCGACTGGGCTTATGTTGTCGCGCTGAACACCAATACGGCCTTCAACAAGATACGCCGCACGCTGGGCTTGCCTTACTGGTCGCTGTCGGCTTACCTGAAGCACAAGGTCAAGAAGGCGGTGAATTACATTGGCGACTTCGAGAACGCGCTCATCGGCGAGGCCCGCCGCCAGAAGGCCGATGGCGTCATTTGCGGCCATATTCATCATCCGGCCATGCGCCAGTTCGAGGATGTGCTTTACGTGAACATCGGCGACTGGGTGGAAAGCGGCACCGCGGTTGGTGAAACCATGGATGGCAAGCTCGAGATGATCCGCTGGATGGATGTCGCGAGCCAGGACAATGCTGTGAGCGAGCTAGAGCACGACGTCACGAAGGCGGCCTGAGCGACAGGCAACGCGAAGAATAAGCAAAACCGCCCTTGGATACCCACGTTCAGCAGTCGATGCGCCTCCTGGTGGCGACGGATGCCTGGCACCCCCAGGTGAACGGCGTCGTGCGCACCTATGAGCATTTCGCCAAGTACGCCGAGGCGATGGGCCACACTGTCGGCTTCATGACGCCGAACAACCGCCCGAGCATTCCCTGCCCGACCTATCCGGAAATCCGCCTGGCGCTGATCACGCGGCGCGGCGTGGCGAAGGAAATCGAACGCTTCCAGCCCGAGTTCATCCATGTGGCCACCGAAGGCCCGATCGGCCTCGCCACACGCAACTTCTGCGTGCGCGCCGGCATGCCGTTCACCACCAGCTACCACACCCGCTTTCCCGAGTACGTCGCGGCGCGGGTGCCTTTGCCGTTGTCGTGGAGCTATTCCTACATGCGCTGGTTCCACAACGCCGGAAACGGGGTCATGGTCTCCACGCAGTCGCTGCGCGATGAGCTGGCCGAACGCGGCTTCACCAACATCTTCGCCTGGACGCGCGGCGTGGATACCGACATGTTCCGCCCGCACGAAGAACGCCTGTTCGGCAGCGACGAGCCGGTGTTCATGTATGTCGGCCGTGTCGCCCCGGAGAAGAACGTCGGCGCGTTCCTCGATCTCGATCTGCCAGGCAAGAAGGTGGTCGTCGGGCCGGGGCCGCACCTCGACAGGCTGCGCGCGCGCTATCCCGACACTGTCTTCACCGGGCCGAAGTTCGGCGCGGAGTTGGCCGCGCATTTCGCCTCGGCCGATGTGTTCGTGTTCCCCAGCCTCACCGACACCTACGGCGTGGTGCTCCTCGAAGCGCTGGCGTGCGGCACGCCCGTCGCCGCATATCCCGTCACGGGACCGAAAGACGTCATCGTGTCCGGGCGCGTCGGCGTGCTCGACGAGGACCTGGGACGGGCTGCGCGCGCCGCGCTGAATATTGACCGTGGCGCTTGCCGGGAGTTTGCGCTTAAATTCTCATGGGAAGCATGCGCACGCCAGCTGATGGACAATATCCGCATTTCCGAAGCCGTGCCGCTGCGCGAGAGCGCTTAGAGACTGGCCGCGGCGTTTTTGCGCGCTGGCATAGCCTTGGGCCCAAGCATGACCGAGACATTCGACGAACAGCGGGCCGCGGTGGCGCGCAGCGAGCATAGCCAGAGCCTGCCCACATTCGCCGATATTCTGGCAGCGCGCGAACGCCTGAAAGGCTTCGCTGTTCATACGCCGACACTGGAATCCGCGATCCTCAACGAGCGGGCCGGCGCCCGTGTGCTGGTCAAGGCCGAGACGCTCCAGCGCACCGGCTCGTTCAAGTTTCGCGGCGCGCACAACCTGGTCAGCCAGGTCGCGCCCGGAGATTGGCCCGGCGGCGTCGTTGCCTGCTCGTCCGGCAATCATGCCCAGGGCGTCGCGGAGGCCGCGCGGCTTGCGGGGCTGCGCGCCACGATCGTCATGCCCCGAGACGCGCCCGAGATGAAGATCGCGCGGACCCGCCGCGCGGGCGCGGACGTGGTGCTGTATGAGCGTGACACGGAAGACCGCGAGGAGATCGCCTGCAAGCTGTGCGGCGAGCGCGGCGCGCTGTTCGTGCCGCCTTACGATCACCCTCGCATCATCGCGGGGCAAGGCACGGCCGGGCTGGAGCTGGTCGAACAGGCGCGTGACGCCGGCGCGCGGCTGACAATTGTGCTTGCGCCCGCGAGCGGCGGCGGGCTGGTCTCCGGCGTGGCCTTGGCGGTCAAGCATCTCGCACCCGATTGCGCGGTTTACTGCGTGGAGCCTGAGCGCTTTGATGATTACGCCCGCTCGCTGGAAAGTGGCCAGCGCGAGCGCAACACCCGGCTTTCCGGTTCGATCTGCGATGCGCTGCTGAGCGCCGAGCCGGGCGAGATCACCTTTACGCTCAATGCCCGGCTGCTGTCAGGCGGCCTCGCGGTGAGCGATGACGAGGCCCGCCATGCCATGCGCTTCGCGTTTGAAGAATTGAAGCTGGTGGTGGAGCCGGGCGGTTCCGTTGCGCTCGCGGCGCTGCTCAGCGGACGCGTGCCGATGCCGAGCGGTGGTGGGGCCGTCGGCCTGATCCTGTCGGGCGGCAACGTCGATCCGCGCACATTCTCCGAGGCGATTGCAGTCTAGCCACGCGCAGGCATGTTTTCAGGGTGGCCGAAGGCGGCAGCCAGTTCATCAAGCAATTTGCGCGGAAACTGTTGAGCGGTCTCGCCCTCGCCGGCTTCGGTGTGAGCGCTCTCAAGCGCCGCGCCGACCTCGCGCAGCCGCGCGCGCAAATCCTTCAGCATCTCGATGAGACCCGGCGCGGCCTGCGAGCGCGTATCGACCTGGGCGCAGGCGCTTTGAATATCGCTGAGCCGCGCGCGGATCTTGACCGGCAGACGCTTGTGCACCTGGCGGGCCGCCATCGCCTCGAGGAACCCGTTGATGTCCTCCACCGCTTCGAGAATCGTATCGATCGGCGGCGCATCTTGCTGGGGATGCTCGGTCGCGTCAGCCATGCACGCGATGGCCTCGTCCAGCGCGGCGTCGATCTCCAGCGCAATCTCGCGCAGCCGCGGCACCTGCTCGGCCTCGACGCCGGAGCCGAGGCTGTCTTCCAGCCGTTCCAGCGCCTCCAGCAGCGCCTGTGTCTCATCCGACCTGTTGCGCGCGAGATATTCGCCGAGAAACCAGCGCCCGTAATCCGAGCGCATCAGCGCATCCTCGATCGCGCGATAGTCCCGCTCCCCGTAAAACCAGGACATCCCCATGATTGCTCGCCCCGCTTGCTCCGCGATACCAAGGCCGCGCGGCATACCACCGCGCAGTTGCCTTCAGCATCAGCATACGGCGTTAGCAAAGGGTTTAGCGGAAACGGAAAATTGGCGCGGAATATCTATTGCGCCGCGCGCGCCTGCCGCGCGGATGGGTCCGCGCCGTCGATGGCCGGAAGCAAGTCGCCGCGCAGGTTGTCCGCGTCGATCGGCCCGGTGAGCTTGTGGATGACGATGCCGTCGCCATCGACGACGAAGGTCTCGGGCACGCCGGTCACGCCCCATTCCACGCCCGCGCGCCCGCGCCGGTCCTCGCCCACCGCGTCAAACGGGTTGCCAAGCTGGCGAATGAAGCGCGCGGCGGCTTCGGGCGTATCCTTGTAGTTGATGCCGTAAAGCTTGGCGCCGGGCCTGAGTTCGCGCAGCGCCATGAGATGCTCGTGCTCCAGCCGGCACGGCGCGCACCACGACGCCCAGATATTCACGACATGGACATTACCGTTCGCCAGATCAGCACCATCGAACCCGGGAAGCTGTTCGCCATCGACCCGAAGCCCCTCAACCGGCGGCAGATTCGCCTCCGGCGCGGGCTTGCCGATCAGCGCTGAGGGCAGCCGAGATGGATCGCCAGACCGCAGAGCGAAAGCAAACATGATGGCCAGCGCAATGAATACGAGCAGCGGCAACAGCATGATCGCGCCGCGCCATTTTGCAGGCGTCGGCTTCTCGTCGATAGGATCGTTATCGCTCCATAAGCCGGCGCTGTCATCGTAGCGATCGTCGTTGTGTCTGCTCATCGCGTCGCCTTGTCCGCTGCGGGCTGGCCTTCATCAACCTGTCGGGGCTGCTGGGAACGGCGCCTTATGCCGCGCCGCTCCATCTCCGCCAGCCTTGTGCGCACGCGCGCCTCGCCGCCAAAGGCCCACAGCATCAAGCCGGCAACGACGAGTAACGCTGCTGCGTAAGATAGCCAGATAAAGGCGGCATGAGGGCCAAGATCAATCATCCGTCCTGCTCCGCTGCGGCTGGGCCGGTGCGCGGGCGGCGCGCGGCCTGTTCAACTTGCGTGACCATCATCGCGTCTATGCGCCGGCTGAAGATTTCCGCGCGCATGGCCTTCAGGTGAAGCATCACGAACAGTGATGTGAATGCGAGCGCCATCACCAGCAAGGGATACAGAATCGAAGCGTCTATTGTCGGCCCGTCGAGGCGCATCACGCTCGTCGGCTGGTGCAGCGTGTTCCACCAGTCAACCGAAAACTTGATGATCGGAATGTTGACGACGCCGACAAGCGCAAGGATCGCCGTGGCGCGGCCCGCTTTCGACGGCTCCTCGATCGCCTCCCATAGCGCGATAAGCCCGAGATAAAGGAAAAACAGCACGAGGAACGAGGTCAGCCGCGCGTCCCAGACCCAGTAAGCGC
>CAYFVF010000034.1:6792-12819 GCA_964346335.1 uncultured Hyphomicrobiaceae bacterium | reverse complement strand
CGTGGGTGTTCCTCACCGAGCGCCACGTCTACAAGCTGAAAAAGCCCGTCACCTACCCGCATCTCGACTTCAGCACCGTCGATAAGCGCCGGCGCAACTGCGAGGCGGAAGTGCGGCTCAACCGGCGGCTCGCCGAAGGGGTGTATATCGGTGTCGTACCGCTGCGCCGCGACGCGCAAGGGCTGCACGTCGATGGCGCGGGCGAGATCGCCGACTGGCTCGTTCACATGATCCGCCTGCCAGAGAAGGACATGCTCGATCGCCGTATCGCCGGTGGGCGTGTTGCGCGGGCGGATATCGAAAAGCTCGCCCATCTCCTGGCGGATTTTTACGCGGGCTTGGCGCCGGTGAGCGAAACCGCCTATCTCGATCATCTCGCGCGTGAACAGCCGATCAACCGCGCCGTACTGGAAATGCCCGAACTCGGCTTCCGCGAGACAGCCGGGCCGCTGCTCGATACGCTTGATCGGGCGATTGACGATCTGCACCCGGCAATCGAGGCGCGAATTGCCGCTGGCCGGATGGTCGAAGGCCATGGCGACCTGCGACCCGAGCATGTCTGTCTGAACCATGCGCCAAGGATCATCGATTGCCTGGAGTTTGACCGGCGGATGCGGATCATCGACCCGTTCGACGAGGTGAACTATCTCGGCCTCGAATGCGAGATCGAGGGGGGCGCGTGGATCAGGCCGCTGCTGTTGGATGTGCTGGCAGGGCGCATCGATCATCGGCCGGAGCCGGCGGTCATGGCGGTTTACGGCGTTTTCCGCATGCTGCTGCGTGCCCGGCTTAGCGCCGCGCACCTGCTGGAGGACCACGTCCGCAAGCCGGACAAATGGGCACCGCAGACGTTGCGCTACCTGGCGATCGCCGCGAATGAAGCGCTCAATCTTCCATCCCGACAAGATCGGACAGCGCGCCGTTCCCCCGCAGGCACCTGATCGCATGGGCGATCAGCGGGCCGGCGGGGACCACCGTGATTCTTGTTGTTTGCGCTTGAGCATCCGACGCGGGTTCCACGCTGTCGGTGACAGCCACGCCTTCGATCGCGTCGCTGGCGAACAGCGCGTCGCTGCCTTCGCCGAACAGACCGTGCGCCGCCAGCGCGTGAACCTCCCGCGCGCCGTGTTCGCGGCACGTTTCCGCCGCGCGCATCATTGTCCCTCCCGATCCGATCATGTCATCGAAGATGAACACGCTCGCGTCTTCGACATCTCCGGCGAATAGCGTGCCCGAGACAACACCGCGGCTGCGCCGCTTTTCCATGAAGCCGAAGCCCGCGCTTTCGCCCGTCTCGCCCTCATAGGTTGCCTTGAGGAGTTGCGCGCGCTTGATACCGCCGCCATCGGGCGAGACGATCGCGACCGGCTGGCCGGCGGCCAGCTTCTTGATCAGCGGTGTGAACAGCTTGCGCGTGTCGAGGTGAACCGTGCGGCAGCGAAACGCATTCTGGAACGCGGCGAGGTTGTGCGCCTCCAGCGTGACGACGCAATCCGCGCCAGCAGCCTCGAAAAGCTGCGCGATATAACGCGTGGTGACCGGATCGCGCGCCTTGGTCTGGCGGTCCTTGCGGGCATAAGCGAGGTAGGGCGTGATCGCGGTGACGCGGGCCGCGCCGTTTTCCTTGCACGCGGCGATGAAGAACAGCAGCTTGCACAGCTTGTCATTGGCAGAGGTGCCCGGCACGCCATTCAGACTGAGAATGACGTAAACATCAGCGCCGCGCACGCTGATCAGCGGGCGGGTCTTGTGCTCGCCATCCTCGAAATCGCGCTCTTCGTGTGGGTCCAACCCGTGACCAAGCGCCGAGGCGACCGATGCGCCCAGCCTGTCCGAGCCTTTCAAGGCAAAAATCCGCATGTCCGATAGTCTAGCTGCTCACGCTGGAGCGTCCTTGACACAGGTTAAGCCAGACAGACCGCGTTGGGCTTGATGACGATTAAGGACGCGCCGCCCGCCTCGCTGGAAGATGGATCCTGAAGGTGAGGAGAAGGCTATGACATCCCTGATGCAAGAGGCCGGTGGCCATGCTGCTGCGCGCCTGGATGAAGTCCTGATAGCGCCGCTCGGCCTGCCCGGTTATCTGCGCATGCCTGCCGAGCCTCGCGGACTTGTCATTTTCGCGCATGGCAGCGGTTCGAGCCGGAACAGTCCGCGCAACACTTATGTGGCCGAGGGGCTGGGGGCGGCCGGGTTCGCGACGCTGCTGTTCGATTTGCTGACGGGCGAGGAAGCCGCGGACCGGCGGAACGTCTTTGATATCCAGCTGCTATCCGACCGGCTGGTGAGCGCGATCAAATGGGCGAATGATGATCCGCGCACTGCTGGCCTGCCGATTGGGCTGTTCGGAGCAAGCACCGGCGCGGCGGCGGCCCTGGTTGCTGCGGCGGCCGTGCAGCATCAGCCCGTCTCCACGATCGTGTCACGTGGCGGGCGGCCGGACATGGCGGCCTGCGCGTTCGATTGGATCAAGGCGCCTACGCTGCTGATCGTTGGCGGCGAGGATCGTGACGTGCTCGAACTCAACGAGGATGCCTATGCGCGTCTGCACTGCGAGAAGGAGTTGATGGTCGTGCCGGGCGCGACGCATCTGTTTGAAGAGCCCGGCGCGCTCGATAAGGTCATGGACGCCGCGTGTGCATGGTTTTCCCGCCATCTGAACGACACTGGCATGGCAGCGAAGGGCGCACGCGAATGATGTTCGAGAACAGGCGCGATGCCGGGCGCAAACTGGCCGCGGCGCTGCGGCATTATCAGGATAGGGACTTGGTGGTTCTGGCGCTGCCGCGCGGCGGTGTGCCGGTGGGCGCCGAGGTTGCGGCGGCGCTGGGTGCTCCGCTCGATCTTTTGCTGGTGCGCAAGATTGGTGTGCCGTGGCAGCCCGAACTTGCCATGGGCGCGGTCATAGATGGCGAGACCCCGCTTGTCGTGCGCAACGCCGAGGTCATCGAGTTGGCGCGCATCAAGGAAGCGGATTTCGAGGCCGCCAGCCAGGTAGAACTCGCCGAGATCGAACGCCGCCGCCAGAGTTACATCGGCGCGCGCGCCCGTCCGCATATCACCGGGCGCACGGCCATTATCGTTGATGACGGCATTGCCACGGGCGCGACCGTGCGCGCGGCCATTCGCGGTCTCCGGCGGCGTAACCCCGAGGCGATCGTGCTGGCTGTGCCGGTCGCTCCGCGTGACACCATCGAGACCCTCCTTGCGGAGGTCGACGAGGTCGTGTGCCTCGAAATGCCGGCTGACTTCCGGGCTATCAGCTTGTATTACCGCGACTTCGGCCAGACCAGCGACGCGGAGGTGACGCGGATCCTGAACGGGATGACCGAAGAGTCGCTTGAGTGAGGCCGCCGCAGCGAGCCGGGTTGCCTTCGGTCAAGGCTCATCATGGGGAACAGGCAAACCGGCTAGCTACAGCAACCGCTCGCTCTCGCGCATCTGCCGGGCCAGTTCTTCGGACGCGCTGGCGCGTGGTTTCGACAGGCGGGCCACGATCGTGTAGACCGCCGGCGTAAGGAACAGCGTGAACACGGCCGCCAGCCCGAGCCCGCCGAACACGACCCAGCCGATTGCTGTGCGCGACTCCGATCCCGGCCCCGCGCTCAGGATCAACGGCAACCCCGCTAGGATGGTGGAGATCATCGTCATGGCGATCGGGCGCAAGCGCACGCTCGCGGCTTCGCGTGCGGCTTCCACGACGCTGGCGCCGCGGTCGCGGAGTTGGTCGGCAAACTCGACAAGCAGGATGCCGTTTTTCGCCATGATGCCGATCAGCACGAGCACGCCAATCTGGCTGTAGATGTTGATGGTTGTGCCGGTCAGGTAGAGCGCGAAAACCGCGGCGGCGACGCCGAACGGCACCGTTATCATGATGACGGCCGCGCTGGTCAGGCTCTCGAATTGCGCAACGAGCACGAGGAAAACCACCAGTAGCGCGATGGCGAAGGTGATGGCGATTTCCTGCGAGGTTTCCTCAAGCGTCTGGGCCTCGCCGAGGAACAAAAGGCCGATCCCGTCGGGCAGCGCCGTCTGCGACAGCGCGCGCACCTGGTCCACGGCATCGCGCAGCGGCAATTCTGGCGAAAGATCCGCGTCAATCTCGATCGCGCGGCGCTGGGCGTGGCGGTCAAGCTCGGCGGCGACGCCCTCGCGGCTGAACGAAATCAATTGAATGAGCGGGATGAGGCGGTCATCCTGCGAGCGGACATAAAGGTTGCCGAGGTCGGCAGGCGAGGAAATCGCGCCAGCAGCGGATTCCAGCATGATCGGGACGGCCCGGTCGTCGATGGTCAGTTCCGAGACCTCGAAGCCATCCACCAGCACGCGGATGGTACTGGCGAGATCCTCGATGGCGACGTTCAGGTTGGCTGCGCGCTCCCGGTCAATCTTGAGCGAAATTTGCGGCTGGGTCGCCTGATACTGCACGCGGGTATTGCCGAGGCCAGGGATTTCGGTCTCCAGCGCGCGGGCGAAGTCATCCGCGGCAGCGGCGATGGCCGGGTAATTGCTGCCGGTGAGCGCAAGTTCGAGACCGCCCGCGCCAGAGCCGCGCAGTCCGAGACTGTTCCCGCGCGAGATGCGGCTGGTGAAGGTGGGAATGTCGTTGAGCGGGCCGCGCAGCGTTGCCTCAATCTCCTGCTGCGTCCGGGCGCGCTTTTCCCAGGGGCTAAGCGGCGCGCTGAGATAGCCGCGATTGAAATCGTACCGGCCGGTGATCGAGAACAACCGGTCGACCGCGCCGTTTTCGATCAGCGGCTGAAACGCCCGCTCGGCCTTTTCAACCTGCAAGTCCATGTAGTCGAGGCCGACGCCGTCGGGCGCTTGCAGCCAGACATTGATTTCGCCGCGGTCTTCCTGCGGGACCAGTTCTTCACCCAGCGTTTGAAACAACACCAGCGCCACCGCGCCGATACCGCAGGCTGCCGCCAGCACGATAAGGGGCGCTGCCAGGACTACGCCCAGAATCCGGTCGTAACCGCGCTGAAGCAGTCCGCCGAAGCTCGCAATGCCAATGCGCCGGGGCTTGTCCGCCGCGCCGGCCATCGGCAGCCGCGATGCGATCATGGGGCATAGCGTCAGCGCGACGAACGACGAGATGAGCACGGTCGCGGCAAGCATGAAACCGAATTCGCGGAACAGCCGCCCGGCGGTGCTCGGCAGGAACGAGATCGGCACGAACACGGCGACCAGCGTGGCGGTCGTTGCGAGCACGGCGAAAAACACCTGCTCGGTGCCGATCACGGCGGCGGCTTTCGCGCCCAGCCCCTGCGCCTGGCGTCGCTGGATGTTTTCCAGCACGACGATGGCGTCATCCACGACGAGACCGGTGGCCAGCACGAGCGCCAGCAGCGTGATAAGGTTGATGGAAAAGCCGAACGCCCACAGCGCGGCGACCGCGCCGATCAGCGCGACGGGGATGACCACGGCGGGGACCAGCGTGGCGCGGAAGCGGCCGAAGAACAGCCAGATGACGCTGACGACGATCAGCGTGGCGAGCGCGAGCGAACTCAAGACCTCCGAGATCGCGCCCTCGATGAACACAGAATCGTCCGACTGGACCGTAATATCGACGTTATTGAGCCGGGTGTTGAGCCGATCGACGGCTCCGCGTACGCCTGCGGCAATCTCGACGGTGTTGGATTTCGCCTGGCGGATAATGCCGACGCTCACCACGCTGCGCCCGTCCAGGCGCACGCGCGAGCTTTCCTCGGCGGGGCTGAAATACACCTCCGCCACTTGCCCAAGGCGCACATTGTCCCTGAGGCGCAGCGCGCGGATTTCATCCGGTTCGACAACCGAAGCGTTGGCGCGAACCAGCACCTCCTGCTGGGCGGATTCGAAACTGCCCGCCGGGACATCGTAGCGCGCGTTGCTCAGCAGGTCCGACACATCGCGGATCGACAGGCCGTAGCTTGCCAGCCGGTTCGGATCGACCTTGACGCGCAAGACGCGCTCGCGCTCGCCAAACAGCCGCGCATCGGCCACCCCTTCCACGGCCAGAAGCTCCGGGACGATCTCGTCCTC
>CAYFVF010000034.1:0-6692 GCA_964346335.1 uncultured Hyphomicrobiaceae bacterium | reverse complement strand
CGCGCCACGGCGCGCTCAAGAACGCTGGTGACTTCGGCGTCAAGCGTCTCTGGCGAGGCGCCAGGATATTCCGCGCGCACGCTGACGACGGGGCGGTCGACGTTTGGCAACTCGCGCACCTCGACACCCATCAGCGCGCCGAGCCCGGCGATGATGATCAGCAGGTTGAGAACAGCCGCGAGGTAGGGACGGCGGACGCTGAGGCCGGGAAGGCCGCTGGGTTTGGTGCTCACAGTCCTGCCTCGCTCTGGGCTGTCGCGCCGGGCCGATCGAACTGCACCGCGCGTCCGGGGCGCAGCCTCTGGGTGCCTTCGACCACGACAAGCTGGCCTGGCTCAAGGTTGCCATCGACCAGAACGCGGCCTTCGTCGCGCTTTACGACCGAGACCGTGACCTGCTGCACCGCGCCGTCATCCACAGCCCAGACATAGGCGCCGTCGCTCCCGTACAGCAGCGCCAACTCTGCTACTGACGGGAATTCGCCGGCGTCTAGAGAAAGATTGACGGTGAAGGACATGCCGCTGCGCAACACGTCGCCGGGGTTTTCCAGCGCCGCGCGCAGCCGCACCGAGCGCGATTGCGGATCGACCCGGCTGTTGATCGCTGTGATGCGCCCTTCAAAGCGCCGCCCGCGCAAGCCTGCGGTGGTTGCGGTGATCCTCTGGCCCACGGTGATGCGATCCAGATAGATTTCCGGGGCCTCAAACTCCACCAGGATCACGCTGCGGTCATCGAAGGTAGTTATTGCCGTGGTTTCGGAAACGCGGTCCCCGACATCCACCTGTGGAATGCCCGTTACCCCGTCGAACGGCGCGCGGATAGTGCGATCAGCCAGCGCCTCGCGCGCCTGCTCCAGCTCCAGCTCGGCGGTACGCAATGCCGTGCGCGCGGTATCGACGGTGGCTTCGGCGACAGCGTTGCGCTCGATGAGGGTTTCGTACCGCTTGAGTATGCGCTCGGCTTCGGCGCGCTTGGCTTCCGCGATGGCGATGGCAAGGCGCTCCTTGGCATCGTTCAGGCGGATGATGACGTCGCCCTGCTTCAGTTCGTCGCCCGCTTCAAAGCCGACTTCGGCGATCACGCCTGACACGTCGGGATAGACCGTGATTAATTGTTTCGCCCGGCCGTCACCAATCGCCTGGAGCCGGTCGACGGCACGGCGCATCGTAACCGTTTCGACGATCACAGGCACGCCGTCCTCGCTGCGTCTGCCGCGACGCTTTTCCTGCGGCGTGTCGGTTGGCAGCGAAACGCCGGTCAATTCAGCGAGTTGCGCGCGCTGATCCCACGCGGCGAAGCCTGCGCCGCTCAGCACGGCAATAATGAGAAGCTGTTTCCAGATGGCCAGTTGGCGCGTCATAGGCGTTCCAGGGATGAATAATCAGAGGGAAAGACTATCACACAATAATCCATGAATGGCGCCGAAGGCCCGCGAGCGGATGGACCCGGCCGGACGATCAAGTTCTATCCAGGCGGTCGCGAAGATGTACGAGATATGAACGTGAATGGTGTCGCTGGCGGCGCTATTCCCTGCTGCATGCCAGCCCGCGCGCCGTGCGTAGTTGCGGCTCACCACCACTGTGTTACGGTCAGGTAGCAGAAGTTAATACTCGGGTCAGATTAAAAGATGGCAAGCCAGAACCGTTGCCGCCTGGTCCATGCCGGTATGGCGGGCCTTGTGACAGCGCTATTGCTGTGCGTCGGTGCGACCGGCGCACGTGCTCAGAATGCCGTTCCCGTCGAAGTCACGACGGCTGATAGCGGCGCCGTGCGTGACCAGGTCGAGGTCGTTGGCGATATCCGCGCCGAAGAGAGCGTCGTGGTCCGCCCCGAGATCAACGGGCTGGTGAAGGCGATCCACTTCTCGGAAGGCGATACGGTCGAAGAGGGCGACCTGCTCTTTTCCATGGATGATGAAATCCTGGCCGCCGAAGTTGCCGAGGCCGAAGCCGCCCGCGAACTCGCCAAGCGCAATTTCGAGCGGTCCAAGCAGCTGTTCAGCCGGCAGGTCGGGACTGAGCGCAACCGGGACGAGGCGCGCGCCGCGATGCAAAGCAACGAGGCCAAGCTGGCGCTCGCGAAAGCCCGCCTGAGCAAGACCAAGGTCCACGCCCCCTTTGATGGTGTCGTCGGCTTTCGCGAGATCAGCCCCGGCGCGTATGTCTCCGCCGGCACCGACATGGTGCGCCTGGTCAAGACCGACCCGGTGGAGGTCAGCTTCCGCGTGCCCGAGCGGTTTCTGCCGGTTCTTCGGCCGGGATTGGAAATCAGCGTTCGTGTCGATGCGTTCCCGGACCGCGCCTTCAGCGGCACGGTTTTCGCGCTTGATAACGTGGTCGATGTGAACGGTCGCAGCATTCAGGTGCGCGCGCGCGTCCCCAACCCGGATCTGCTTTTGCGGCCGGGCCTGTTCGCCCGCATCAAGCTGACGACGGAACTGCGCAAGGATGCGGTCATCGTGCCCGAGTCCGCGGTCGTGCCCACGGCCAACGGCGCTTACGTGCTGCGCGTGGTCGATGGCAAGGCCGCGCGTACCGATGTGAGGATTGGCCGGCGCATGGACGGGCGCGTCGAGATCGTCGAGGGGCTGTCGGCGGGCGAAACCGTGATCGTGGCCGGCCAGCAAAAGGCGCGTGACGGCGCGGATGTGGAACCTGTCAGCGCACCTGAAGGGGCCTGACCGCGGGAGCTCACTTTATGGGAATATCCGAAATCTGCGTCCGCCGTCCGGTGTTCGCGACGGTGCTCAGCCTGCTGGTCTTCCTGCTGGGGCTTGTGGCCTACGAGCGGTTGAACGTGCGCGAATATCCCAACATCGACCCGCCCGTGGTCAATGTGGAGACCAGCTACCAGGGCGCGAACGCGGCCATCATCGAGACGCAGGTCACGCAGGTTCTGGAGGAGTCGCTCGCCGGCATCGAGGGCGTGGATTTCATCAGCTCGATCAGCCGCGAGGAAGCCAGCCAGATCACCGTGAATTTCCGGCTCAGCCGCGATCCCGATGCTGCGGCGGCGGATGTGCGCGACCGGGTGAGCCGTGTGCGCGGCAACCTGCCCGATGAGATCGACGAGCCGGTCATCCAGAAGGTCGAGGCCGACGCCCAGCCGATCATCTATCTCGCCTTCTCCAGCGACCAGCACTCGGCACTGGACATCACCGATTATGCCGACCGCTACGTGAAGGACCAGCTTCAGACGCTGCCCGGCGTCTCCCAGGTGCGCATCTTCGGGGAGCGCGAATATTCCATGCGTCTGTGGCTCGATCCGCTGCGCATGGCTGCCTACGAGTTGACTCCCCAGGACGTCGAGACGGCGCTGCGCCGCCAGAACGTGGAAGTGCCCGCCGGGCGGATCGAGTCGCGGATGCGCGAGTTCACCGTCCTGTCGGAGACCGATCTGCGCACGCCCGCGCAGTTCAACGACCTCGTGATCAAGGAGGCGGACGGCTACCTGGTGCGCCTTTCCGATATCGGCCGCGCCGAGCTTGGCCCGCTGGATGAGCGCCGCGTGGTGCGCTTCAACGGGGAGCCCGCGATCGCGCTGGGCATCATCAAGCAGGCGACGGCCAACCCGCTGGACGTGTCACAGGCGGTACGCGAAGTGTTGCCGCGCGTGGTCGAGACGCTGCCCGACGGGATGCAGGTCGAGGTGGCGCATGACAAGTCGGTCTTCATCCAGGAGTCGCTCGATAACGTCTACATCACCATTGGCGAGGCGGTGGTGCTCGTGCTGCTCATCATCTTCATCTTCCTGCATTCGGTGCGCGCCACGCTCATCCCGCTCGTGACGATCCCGCTGTCGCTTGTTGGCGCTTTTGCGCTGATGTTCCTGTTCGGCTTTACGATCAACACGCTGACGCTGTTGGCCTTCGTGCTCGCCATCGGCCTGGTGGTCGACGACGCCATCGTCATGCTGGAGAACATCCACCGCCACGTCGAAGATGGTGAGCACCCGTTTACCGCCGCCATCAAGGGCGCGAGAGAAATCGCCTTTGCCATTATCGCCATGACGCTCACGCTGGCGGCGGTCTATGTGCCGATCGGCTTTCTCACCGGCAAGACTGGCCAGCTCTTTACCGAATTCGCGTGGACGCTCGCCGGCGCGGTGCTGGTCTCCGGGTTCATTGCGCTCACGCTCACGCCGATGATGTGCTCGAAAATGCTCAAGCACGAGCCGCGTCCGAACCTGCTGATCCGCGTCATCGAGGGCGGCATCCATGCCATGACCGCCGGGTATCGCGCGGTGCTTGGGCTGTGCCTGCGTGCCCGGCCGCTGGTTCTGCTGATCGGGCTTGCAGTGGCTGGCGCGGGCGGGGTCGTGTTCACACAGCTTCAGTCGGAACTGGCGCCGTACGAGGACCAGGGGACGATCGTCAGCGTGTTCATTGCGCCGCAGGGTGCGACCATCGACTACACCGATAAATACGCCGGCCAGCTGGAAGCGATCTTCGAGAAGACGGACGACGTCGCGCGCTACTTCGTCGTCTCCGGTTTCCCGACCGTCACGCAGGGCATCGGCTTCGTGAAAACCACGCCGTGGGGCGAGCGAGAGCGCACCCAGCAGGAGATCGCGAAGGAGCTCAGTCCACAGATGTTCGGCGTTCCGGGCGTGCTCGCCTTCCCAGTGAACCCGCCGCCGCTTGGCCAAAGCGTGCGGGATCAGCCCATTCAGGTCGTGGTGCTGACCTCCGAGAGCTACGAGGCGCTGAGCGGCTATGTCGAGCAGATCCTGGATAAGGCGCAGAGCAGTGAGCGGTTGCAAAACCTCGACAGCGACCTGCGCCTGAACAAGCCACAATTGAACGTGGACGTTGACCGCGACAAGGTGGCCTCGCTCGGCGTGGACCTTGAGGAGTTGGGGCGCACGCTGGAGACGCTGCTTGGCGGGCGGCAGGTGACGCGCTTCAAGCGCGACGGCCAACAATACGACGTTGTGGTGCAGGTGGAGGACGAGGACCGCCTCACGCCTTCGGACCTCGAACAAATCTACGTGCGCGCGGAAGGCGGGGCGATGATCCAGCTTTCCAACCTTGTGACGCTGCAAGAGACGGTTGCGCCGAAAGAGCTGAACCACTTCGACCAGCTCCGCTCCGCCACGTTCACCGCCACGCTGGCAGAGGGCGCAACGTTGGGCGAAGCGCTGGGAGAGCTTGAGCAGATCGTGCGCGACGTGATCCCGGCAAGCGCGCAGATCGACTATGCCGGTCAGTCCCGCGAGTTCAAGGAGGCCAGCGCGGAGATCTATTTCACATTCATTCTCGCGCTCGCCTTCATCTACCTGGTGCTTGCGGCCCAGTTTGAAAGCTTCGTCGATCCGCTGACGATCATGCTCACGGTGCCGCTGTCAATTACGGGTGGCCTTCTCGGGCTGTATTTGACCGGCGGGACGCTCAACATCTACAGCCAAGTGGGGCTGGTGACGCTGATCGGGCTGATCACCAAGCACGGCATCCTGATTGTCGAGTTTGCCAACCAGATGCGCCAGCGGGGCAAGGATATTCACGAGGCCGTGCTGGACGCCTCGGCGCTGCGGTTGCGCCCGATCCTGATGACGACCGGCGCAATGGTTCTCGGCGCGGTGCCATTGGCGATCGCCGCGGGCGCGGGCGCGGAGAGCCGCCAGGATATCGGTATCGTGATCGTTGGCGGCTTGTTGATCGGCACGCTATTCACGCTGTTCGTCATCCCGGTCGTGTACACGTACCTCGCGCGGCGGGAACGTCCCGGCCCGATCACGGACACCAACGCGCCCGCCTCAGCCCCGAGTCCGGCTGAATAGCTGCAGCCTCCCGCTGGCGGTTCGGGTGCGTGTGACACTCCGCCGGCGCGATCCTCTTGCTTCGCGCCGCGACCATGCCTTAGCGTGGCACTCAGGAATTGCACCACAAATCAGGGAGCAGCACGAACTGATGTCTTTCAGCACGGACGCCTGGGCGCACAACGCCCGCTTGATCGACACCATCCACGAAATGGAGTTCAACCGCGCCTTGAGCGCAGGCAACCTCGATCCGGACGTCTTCCGCTATTACGTCGTGCAGGATTCGCTCTATCTCTCAGGCTACGCCCGCGCCCTCGCAGCGGCAGGCGCCAAGGCGCTAGACGCGAACGCCATGCTCACCTTCACCGGCTCCGCGCAGGAGGCGATCCAGGTCGAACGCGCGCTCCATGCCGAATATTTCGCCAAGTTCGGAGTGGACCCTGACGAAGCGCGCCGCGCCGAGCCATCGCCGACCTGTCTCGCCTACACGAGCTACATGCTGGGACTGGCGCATGTCGGGGATTACGGAGAATTGATCGCGGCGATCCTGCCGTGCTTCTGGGTCTACTGGGAGGTGGGCAAACGCATCGACGCAGAGGCCGCGCCCGACAATCCCTACCGCGCCTGGATCGACACTTACGCGGATGAGAGTTTCGGCGAGGCTGTTCAGGCGGTTATCGGCCATGTCGATCGCGCCGCCGACGCCGCCGGGGCGGACACGCGCGCGCGTATGCATCTCGCGTTCACGCGAAGCACGCAGTTCGAGTGGATGTTCTGGGATGCGGCGTGGCGGCGCGAGGGCTGGCCGGTAACGCCCTGACGGCGGCAGGGCATCCCAGCCGGGCGGGCGCAGGCGTTTATTCCGTGCTATGCTTGGTCGTCGCGTCAGTATGGAGTAACGCATGACCGCTCGACTTGTGTTCCTTGTTTTTTCC